>NZ_KV833407.1:0-484 GCF_001837655.1 Haemophilus sp. HMSC071C11
GCTCACACAGATTGGCTGATAGTTGTAGACAAATGAGCAGAAGAAAACATTACCCTTGGGTCTGTAGCTCAGGTGGTTAGAGCGCACCCCTGATAAGGGTGAGGTCGGTGGTTCAAGTCCACTCAGACCCACCACTCTGAGAGTGAGTGAAGCGAAAGGTGTAGTGTAAATAAATAATAACTAAAAGGTAAATAATTAGTTATTAAATTATGATGAAATGGGGATATAGCTCAGCTGGGAGAGCGCCTGCCTTGCACGCAGGAGGTCAGCGGTTCGATCCCGCTTATCTCCACCACTTATCATCGTTAAATAAATTAGAAAAAGACAAATTAATAAAGTATTAAGGTAGTGATGAAGCTATTTTAAATATTAGGTTATTTTAAGTTTAATTTTAAATTTAATTTTGTTTTAGTTTTAGTTTATTTAACGATGATAACTGAAAAGTTTTATCAACTGTTCTTTAAAAAATTGGAAACAAGCTGAA
>NZ_KV833408.1:0-313 GCF_001837655.1 Haemophilus sp. HMSC071C11
CAGACACGTGTAACAAGCAAAGGCATTGAATTTATCGCGTCACGTTATGCTTCGGAGTTGATGCTATGAGTATGCGATTAATGGTTCAAGCAATGAATTGTAAGGTTGGCAATCCTGCTAGAAAACTTGTGCTTTTAAAACTGGCTGATAATGCCAATGATGATGGAATTTGTTTCCCAAGTTATCAATACATTGCCGATAAATGCGAGATGACCCGACGTAGTGCAATCAGTCACATTGAATGTTTAATCAAAATGGGATTAGTAAGCAAAAAAGAACGTAAAAATAAAGATGGTTCCATCTCAAATTTATA
>NZ_KV833409.1:0-93726 GCF_001837655.1 Haemophilus sp. HMSC071C11
GCTGGCTGGCTGGCTGGCTGGCTGGCTGGCTGTTATTGCGTTTAAAATAAATTTCTTCGCCTTCTTCGGTGCTTTGTCCGCCATTTAGCACACAATCTTTAAACGGAAAATCCAACACAATATCCGAACTGTCTTTCAAAAAGCGGTTGCCGTCCGTCAAGCCAATGCGATTGGCGTATTTTGTGTAGGAATTATTGATTCTGTGTTTGTCCAAGAAAAAACGAAAATCCTGCAATTTAAACACCAAAACACCATTCACTTCCACAAAAAAATGGCGTTTTAACTCATCATTCCCCAATAACAACCCGATAATAGTCGGGTCGGTTTTTTCTACCAAATCCAACAGAATGTTTTTGGCTAAAATGGTTTTTTCTTCGTTCGCCCATACTTTTTCGTGTGATAGTAGGGCTTGGGTTAATTCGGTTTGAATGTCTGTCTTCATCGTTATAAATCCTCATAAGTCATTATTTTAATGTGCTATTACAAAGGAATAGCAGAGTGTTTAGGTATATTTATCGACCGTACAGGTTTAATTACTCTCTTAACCTGTTTTCTTTGACTCACAGAAGTCAAAAAATTTTGTTTATGTGCATCAAATTTTAGTGAAAGCATTAACACAGTATTAAAACACAGCCTTTGTTAAACCAAATTAGCATTCTAAAACTGTTCTAGTGCTTTTTTCACTGGGGCAAAGCTACGACGATGTTGCGGTAACGCACCAAGTTCAGCTAATTTTTCCAAATGTAATTTGGTCGGATAGCCTTTATGCTGGGCAAAAGCGTATTCTGGATATTGCTTGTCTAATTCTTCCATTTCTTGGTCTCGTGCCACTTTCGCCAAAATAGAGGCTGCACTGATTTCTGCCACAAGGTTATCGCCTTTGACGACGGCTTGCGCTGGAATAGCTAAATCTTTTGGGATCTTATTGCCATCAACCAACACAAAGTGCGGTTGAATTTTTAAAGATTTTACTGCTCGAGTCATTGCCAGCAAGGAGGCTTGCAGGATATTTATCTCGTCAATTTCGTTAGCTTCAGCTCGACCTAATGCCCAAGCAAGGGCTTTTTCTTTGATTTCTTCAGCAAGGGCTAAACGTTTTTTCTCAGAAAGTTTTTTAGAATCAGCGAGTCCTTCAATTGGATTATTCGGATCCAAAATAACGGCAGCCGTGACAACAGCCCCAACTAAAGGGCCTCGCCCAACTTCATCAACACCAGCGATCAATTCATAGCCTTGTGGATATTCAAACATTTTCTGTTCCTTCTAATAAATCAATGACTGCTTGAGCCGCTTGCTTATCGGCATTGCATTGAATCTTTTGGTGTAAATCCGTGAAGTGCTGAATTAAAATATGGCGATTTTTTACCGCACTTTCATCATCAGAAAGATAAGCAGATAATTTTTCAGCGAGCAATTCTGGCGTGCATTCTTCTTGAATCATTTCAGGCACGAGCATTTCATTCGCAAGCAAATTTGGTAAAGAAATATAATCGGTTTTCACTAAACGTTTTGCTAAGAAATAGGTCAGTGGTTTCATTCGATAGCCTACCACCATTGGGGATTTACAAAGCATTGCTTCAAGTGCTGCTGTTCCTGAAGCAAGAAGTGTTGCATCAGCTGCAATCATTGCTTGTCGTGCATTGCCGTCAATTAAATGCAGGTCTAGATTTGGCGCAATTTTAGCTTTAATGGCTTCAAATTGAATTCGTCGTTTTTCGTTCACCAAAGGAACAAGGAATTGTAAATCAGGAAATTGTTCTTTTAACAATAAAGCTGTTTTTAAGAAAGGCTCAGCCAGAAATTCCACCTCTGAACCACGGCTTCCAACTAGGATAGCTAAATAGCGTTGTGCGGGATCAATCTGTAGCATTTGGCATGCTTCGGCACGGTTTGGTTTGAGCGGAATAGCATCTGCCATTGTGTGTCCAATAAAACGGCAAGGGACATTAAATTTATCGTAAAAGGCTTTCTCAAAAGGCAAAAAGGCAAGAACTTGATGGGTCGCTTTGGCAATTTTATGGATACGATTTTGACGCCATGCCCATACAGAGGGGCTCACGTAATGAATGGTTTTAATTCCGTTAGCTTTGAGCTTGAGTTCTACATCCAAATTAAAATCAGGCGCATCAATGCCGATGTAAACATCAGGTTTTTCTTGCAACATAGTTTGAATGACATTTTTACGAATTTTCAGCAAACGAGGAAGATGTTTCAAGATTTCAGCCAAACCCATAACAGAAAGCTCTTCCATATCGACGAGCGTTTTACAGCCTTCAGCCAACATTCTTGTGCCTGCAATACCAATAAAGCGAGCATTAGGATAATGTGCTTTGAGCTGGCGAATTAAACCAGCACCGAGAATATCACCAGATACTTCTCCTGCAACAAGAGCAATGGTTGGATTTGTTTTGTTCATCAAATTTATCCTAAAAAATAACCGCACTTTGGTGTGCAAAGTGCGGTTGAAAATGAAGAAGTTTTATTAACGAATAATTCCGCGAGTTGAACGTTTGAAAAATTCAACAAAAAAACTGATCGCTGAATCGGTTTCCGCAATTTGCTCAATTTCTGGTAACACTTCTTCAAGTGTTTTACCGCCACGATAGAGCATTTTATAAATGTTACGGATTGTGTGCATGGTTGGTTTATCAAAACCACGACGTTTCAAACCCTCTAAGTTTACGCCAAATGGACGGGCGTGGTTGCCTTGTGCCATAACATAAGGTGGTACATCTTGGCTTACCATAGAACCACCGCCTAACATAACGTGTGCACCAACAATCACAAATTGATGAATCGCTGACATACCGCCAACAATCACGAAATCATCTAATTCTACGTGACCTGCAAGCGTTGCATTGTTTGCCAGAATACAGTTATTTTTAATTTGGCAATCGTGTGCAACGTGAACATTCACCATTAATAAATTGTTATTGCCAATAGAGGTTACGCCACAGCCTTGAATCGTGCCACGATGAATTGTCACGTGTTCACGAATTCGGTTGCTATTACCAATAATGGTTTTTGTAGCTTCGCCTTTATATTTCAAATCTTGGTTTACTTCGCCAATGCTCGCAAATTGATAGATTTCGTTATCTTCGCCAATCACGGTATCGCCACGTACCACAACGTGAGATTTCAATACAGTGCGAGCTTTGATTTCAACACTGCCCTCAATAATACAGAAAGGCCCAATAAAAACGTCTTCGCCAATTACCGCCCCTTCTTCAACGAGGGCAGTTGGATGAATTTTTGCACTTGGGTGGATCATATTTACCCCTTAATTAACGACGAGCACACATTAGTTTTGCTTCACAAGCGATTTCGCCATTTACGGTAGCAACGCCAGTAAATGAAGTGATACCACGGCGTTCTTTAATCACTTGAACGTTTAATTCCATTTGATCTCCAGGTAACACCGGGCGTTTAAAGCGCGCTTCATCAATACCTGCAAAGTAGAATAGTTCGCCGCCTTTTAATTCGAGAGTTTTAAAGGCTAAAATGCCCATTGCTTGTGCCAAAGCTTCTAAAATTAAAACGCCCGGTAAAATGGGTTCGCCTGGGAAGTGACCTGTGAAACAAGGCTCATTCACGCTGATATTTTTAATCGCTTTTAACCATTCGCCTTCTTTAAAATCCAATACGCGATCCACTAACAAAAATGGGTAGCGATGTGGCAATAAAGTCATAATTTCTTTTGATTCGATCACTCTTGGTTGTTGTTCTGACACGTTGATACCTTACAAAAAATAAACAAATAAAATCTGTCGGATTATACGATATTTATAGCTAAAAATAAAACGTACTCAATATGCTCCGTGTTTAGGACGAATATCAATGGCTGGATCGTCATCTTTACGATATTTTTCATCAATTCGTTTTTGCAATCCAAAGTCATTTTTATCCGATTCGTTAGAAAATAAATCTTCTGTTTGCGTTAATTGAGGATTTTGAATTCCTATCCAATTTGCAATCCCTTCTAAGAAATTTAAACCTGATTTAAACACCTTATATTCTTTGCGTTCCATATCATCTGATGAAATTTTGAATAGCGGAATATTATGGTGCTCTCGGCTGAAACAGTTTTGATTGAACAAAAGTATATTGTTTTTTTCATCTTGTTGGTGGCACAAACCGTGATCTGAGAAATAAATCATTGAGAAAGTGCGGTGATTTTTCTTCGCATTTTCTTCAAGCTGATCATATACACGTTTTAAAAATTCATCGGTTTTCTTAATAGACGACACATAGCAATTTAAATAACCATATTTCGGATTAAGATCTTTATCATCAAAAATTTTTGGATAATCTTCGATACGATCGCAAGCCATTGGGTGTGAACCATAAATATGCAACACAATAAAACGTTTTCCTTGAACAGAATTTTCTAATACTTGGGCGAATTTGGGTAATAAATCAAAGTCACTAAAGTTAGTCGAATTAAAGCTTCCGCCTTTTTTCAAGAAAAAGGTTTCATCAGATTTTGAAGCGAGGGATGAAACGGGCGTATCGAATTTACCGAGCATACCTTGATTAGAAAGCCAATAAGTTTTCACGCCTGCAGATTTGATTAGATCCACTAAACTCAAGCTGTAATTTGGTTCCCATTTTTCTTTGTTAGGAAGGGTTAGCATTAGACGAAGTGAGGCGACGGTATTTGTTCCTGCTGAACGAAAACCATCAATCAACGTGCCTTTAGCGTTAGACATAAAGGGGGTGTTTTCTATTGGATAACCGTAGGCATGGTGGTAATCTTTCCGCGCACTTTCTCCGAGTACAATTACATAATCATCATAGCGTGAATTTTCTAATGTTGATTTTCCCCAGTTATCAGATTGAGAGATTTGTTTTAGTTTTTGTACTTCATCTACAATTTTTAATGTGGAACTTACCGTTTCTTTAATCGGTTCAGCAAGCGGCATGTTGTAAGCAAAAAGCAATGTCGCCAAGGCAATAAATGTTTTATTACGATAAAATTTTATGCCAAATTTCACCGCACTTTTGTACTGAAGAAAAATCAAAATAGGAATGGCGAAAGCAATTAAGTAACTACTCACTGGAATTTGCAATAGAAATTCCTTCGTTTCCAATATATCTGTTGCGAAAAGCGAGGCGATATATTGATAGCTTGGAGGGCCAAAATTTAGCCCCGTAGGTGTATAAAAAGCATGCAGTAACGTAAGAGGTAGCAAAATAAAATAGAAGGATTTTTTACTGCTGCTTAATAAGAGAATAGTTATTGTCGCAAGCAGAATAAGATCTACAGTTGGTTCTGTAAACATCCCAGAACCGATTAAAATAAAATAACCCGCGAATGCGGCACAAATCACCGCAAAAAGTGCGGGCAAAATTTGGCTTGTTTTTTTCGTGTTCATCATTGTCTTCCCTGAAAAGAAAATATCGCTATTATCCACCTTTCACTCAGAATTTCCATATTTAACTTCTTCACTCTTGAGCGGTTATTTTATAGAATAAGCCAATTTTTTTAAGCCAGAAGGAAAAAACAATGAGCCAACCAATTTATAAACGTATTTTATTGAAATTAAGCGGTGAAGCATTACAAGGAGAAGATGGTTTTGGTATCGATCCTGCGATTCTCGATCGTATGGCTGTTGAAATTAAAGAATTAGTGGAGATGGGTGTGGAAGTTGGCGTCGTTCTTGGTGGCGGCAACTTATTCCGTGGTGCAAAACTAGCAAAAGCGGGGATGAATCGCGTGGTGGGCGATCATATGGGAATGCTTGCTACGGTGATGAATGGTTTGGCAATGCGTGATTCTTTATTCCGTGCTGATGTGAACGCAAAATTAATGTCCGCTTTCCAATTAAATGGTATTTGCGATACTTATAACTGGTCTGAAGCAATCAAAATGTTACGCGAAAAACGCATAGTCATTTTCTCTGCGGGAACGGGAAATCCATTCTTTACCACTGATTCTACCGCTTGTTTGCGTGGTATTGAAATTGAAGCTGATGTTGTGTTGAAAGCGACTAAAGTTGATGGTGTGTATGATTGTGATCCAGCGAAAAATCCTGATGCAAAACTTTATAAAAATTTAACTTATGCAGAAGTGATCGATAAAGAATTAAAAGTGATGGACTTATCGGCGTTTACTTTAGCTCGCGATCATGGCATGCCGATTAGAGTGTTCAATATGGGTAAACCTGGGGCATTACGTCAAGTAGTGACTGGTACTGAAGAAGGCACCACTATTTGTTAGTGAATGTTGAAAAGAATAATATTAAAGAAAATACATAATTAAATTAAGGACTAAACTTTTAATTCATTGAGTTTAGTCTTTTTAATTTAAATAAAGCATTACGGCAGGAATGAAAGTTTTCGTAAATTCTGTTTAGTCTTCATAGTTGGATTATTTAGATATAAAAATCTGCACGCTAATAAGTGAGAAAGTTAATCAAACTTTTAGAATGCAGATTAATTTTTTATAAAAAGTCAGTTTAGGCTACAGTGAGTTGTCCCGCATATAAAACAAAGAAACGTAAACAGAATACCCCAATTAAGTCAAAAATTGACACCAAGATAATAAAGTTACGATTGTATTTTAAACGGTCATTAACAAACATATTGGCGATTAATGGGATCAAGATACCGATAATCAATACTCCAACCCAGAATATCGCTCCCCAAAAACCAGATAAGGCATTATGTAAGGCAACTGTTTTTTGTCCGCCACCAAAATGTAAGCCAACGAAGAAACACACAAGCAAACCAAGTTCTGTCACCATAATTGGCACTTCAAATTTGTGGATAAAGTGCGATTCGTGAGAATCACCTTTTAGTTTTCCTGCAATTAAGATAATTAAGAAGGTTGCAGCAATACCAGATGATGTGCCAGAGGCTAAGAATAATGCGGGTAATACTGGGTTATTCAACATTGGATAGCTAATCAATGCAGAAAGTAAGAACCCTGTGTATGCACCAAGCACTGCAGCCAATATGAAAAGAATAACTTCGACTGGACTTGCAATACGTTCTGCAATACCGATGAGTTTCATCACAAATTGCAGTTTTGGTATAAAGCGATTAATTAATGCTTCGATTTCTTTTTTAAAAATCACTACACCCCAAATTACTAAAAATAACATATAGATTTGGAATAGCATGACCCCCATCGACATTACGGAGTTGAATTGATAGTTAAACATCAATTTCCAGAATGTCCAAGGTCGAGTCAAGTGGAAAATTAATAGCGTTAAACCAATTAATGTTGGCACAGATCCTAAAATTACCCCAGATCGAATAATCCAGTTTTGGCTTAGATTTTCTAGTTTATTACTGCGTTTATAGGCAATTGCTAACTGTACTGCACCAGATGAGATCCCCAATAAAAACAAGTAGATCGCAATGGTATAATCCCACACTAGATTAGGCGTATGAAATGGAACTGGATAATCTAACGTCATCTTCTAGGCTCCCCATGTTGGAATGGAATGTGATATAAGTTTGGTTGTGTACCTAATTCCACTTTAGTGCGATAAACTGATTTTTCTTTCACTTTACGTGAAACTGCACTTGTTGGATCATTCATATCCCCAAAGGTTAATGCTTTGGTTGGGCAAGCCTCTACGCAAGCAGGTTGTTTACCATTGGCTAAATTTGTATCGCGGCAGAAGTTACATTTATCTGCGGTACGATGTACTGGATGAATAAAACGTACACGATATGGGCAAACTGCTATACAGTATTGGCAGCCTACGCATAAATCTTTATGTACATCTACAATGCCAGTCTCTTTATCAATAAAAGATGCACCAGTTGGACAAACTGCTACACAAGGTGCATTTGTACAATGTTGGCAAGATTGACGAAAGAACTCGTATTCTTGATTTGGAAATTCCCCATAAGGTTCACTACGTAGAATCTCTAAGCGAGAAACGCCTTCTGGCACTTGGTTTACATCACGACATGAGTCCATACAGGCTGTACAACCGATACACGCATTTTCATCATGTATCATTGCGTAACGTTTAGGTTTATCCGCCTTGTCTTCTTTTGCAAAAGAAGGTAAAGATGTTCCCGTCATAAGGATCACTGCCCCCATGCCAGAAACAAAGTTTCGGCGTGAGCAGACTGTCATTGTTTATCCTTTTGTTTGGTTAGTTTATCTTGTTCAGCTTTACGTTTTTGTTGTTTACCATGGCAATCTACGCAAAGTTTAACGCGTTGTTTTGGTTGAATACCTTTCATTGCGTCTTCTTTAGGATGAAGAGTATGGCAACTTGCACAAGGCAATTTCATTGCGTGAACATCATGCGCCCATAGTTTTTCACGAAGTTTGTCAGGTTGGTGACAAGCAAAGCAAACTTGGTTTTGTTCTTGAACTGAATACATCGGTTTTTTATTACCGAAAATATCCCCTTCAAAACGCATAACATCTTTAGCACCACGACGGTGATTTTCAGAAATGTTACCGTGACAGCTTACACAAGTAATTGCTTTACCGTTATTTGGATTTTTCTTATCTAAATGTGCGCCGTGAAATTTACCAAAGTGGAGTTCGCCACCAGACTGTTCTAGCGTTTGGTTCTTATCTACCTTGTCGAATTTATGGCATTTAGCACAATATTGATTTGGATCGCGTTGGTTATCTAATTGCGGTTCATAAGTAAAATGATCCGCAGGTTTTTGTGCATCATCGGCATAAGCCAAAAACGGCAATGCGACAAATGCCACACTTAACGCTAACGCTTTTGCAGATTTGTTGATTAAAGAAGTTAAATTCATTTGGGTTACCTCAAATTTGACCTTGAAAATTACCGCACTTTCTAGTTGCAGTTAAAAGTGCGGTAGATTTTTCATTTATTTTTGTGTTGGTGGATCAACTAATAAGCCTTTTTCTCTAGCTTGTTGCTCCCATTGCGGTACCACAGTTTTTAAGAATTCTTCTTTCGCTTTACGTTCTTTTTCAATATCAATACCCATTACTTTCCACGCTTTATCAGCTGTTGAAATATCTGGGATTTGAACTGGAGTTTTCACACCGTGTTTAGTTAAGATTACAGCAAGTTTAGTGCGCGCGTCTGCTACTTTATCTAAGCCAGAAGCTAATACACGAAGTACTACTTCAGGCGCATGCATATGACCACCATGGCTTGCAGCAGTGTAATCCCAACGCCATTGAGCATGACGAATATCCATTAATGCTGCTTCCATTTCTTCTTTAGTTGCACCTGCGTCCCAAGCCGCTTTTGCTTCAAAGTGAGCTTTAACAACTTGGTCTTCTAAACGACCCATTACATCTTTCACTTCTTTTTTACGTGAAGTAACAATATCGCGTAATTTTTCTTTGCTTTGATCGTGACAATTTGCACAAGTGTGGTCAAATGCATCGAATGGATTTTGGATTTGGTGGTCAGTATAAACTTTACCGTCTGCGCCTTGTACTTTTGGCATATGGCAATCTACACAAGTTACCCCATTTTTACCGTGCATACCTAAAGACCAAATTTCAAAGTCAGGGTGTTGTGCTTTTAACATTGGTGCTTTAGAAAGTGAGTGAGTCCAGTCAGTGAAACCAATATCATCATAATATTTTTCAATATCATCTACGGTTTGACCATTATCCCAAGGGAAAGTTACTTGCTTGATGTCCCCTGCAAAATAGTATTCAACGTGGCAGTTTGCGCAAATTTCTGCACGTTTTTCAGTACGCGCTGCCGTGTTGAAGCTTAAATTGTTGTGTGGGCGACCTTCTGCTTTATCTTTTTCAGCAGTGGCTTTTTCTAAAGCATCAAGGGCGCGTAATACGTGTGGACGAGCAATACGTAATGCAGGTTTGCCTTCTGCAAAATCTTTAGAGGTTGTGTCGTGACAGTCAGCACAGCCAATTGAGTTCACGATTTCAGGCCCTCCCTTTGCCCATTTCGCATTGAAATAATCTTTCTCACCCCATTCCGCGATTAAACGTGGAACATCAGGACCTTTACATGTCCAACATGCCATAGCTTGAGGGCCATCATTTGCAGTTTTTGGCGCACCTGTACGTAAAATATTACGCACATCTGTTACCGCATAAAAGTGACCGCGTGGTGCGTTATATTCTTTTGCAAATGCATAACCACCCCAAAGTACGATTAGGCGCGGATTTTCTTCATCAGCATAAATAATGTTTTCGCCATCGCCGTTTGCTGTAGAACGCCAGCTGTTATATTGATTTGGATATTTTTCTGCAAATTTTTCATTTACAGATTCAATTTTCAAATCAGGTTTTGCGGGTTCAACAGGTTGTTCTAATGGCTTATATACAAGCTCAGCAGTAGCTGAGTTAAATAAGCTTAAACTCGCGAAAGACGCTGCCACAATAAGGCTTTTTTTGAATGCGTTCACGATAATTACTCCATTTGTTGTAATAAAAAGGTTAAGTAGAAAGTTGAGAATTATTATTAATATCCATACAAAACGTAGATATATTTTCATTCAAGCGTAAGATACCAAAAGAAAAAAGTTTTTCTACTCGCAGAATGCTAAAGTTTGAGCTTGATCAAGCTTATCTTTTAAAATACTCAAAAAGAGGTATATTGTTGTTTTAAATAAATTAAGGCGGTATAAAACCGCCTTAATTTTGAGTATTATTATCATTAGTATTGACTAATAATATTTGCTATTCTTTTATCTGATATTTGATATTTCGTCCCCAACTGCTGGGCAAACAAACTCACACGCAATTCCTCGATCATATATCGAATCTCCGCCACCTCATCCGAAATCGGTTTAGATTTTGGCAGTTTAGCGAGCAATTGTTGGTAAGCCTGTTGCACTTGTTCCACGCGTAGCATCGCGGCACGATCACGGTTTACATCTTGAGCCAACTTATCAATACGTTTATCAATGGCTTGCAGATAACGTTGTAAATCTGGTAGGCGATCATAACCGCTCTTTTGCACAAAACCTTGATACACCAAACTTGCAAGTTGCGATTTGATGTCGGATAATGCAAATGCCATCGTGAAATCCATTTTGCCTTTAAGGCGTTGGTTAAGTTGGTAAGTGAGAGTAAGAATCTGCTCCACTTTCTGCGCAATATCCACGGTCACTTCGTTAAGATTTTCTCGAACGAAATCACGCAATTTTTCAAAGCCTGCTTCATCCCACACAAAACCGCCAAAATCGGCAATTAGCTTATCTACGGCACAAGCAATACAGTCATCGATCAAATCCAATACGCGACCGAACGGAGTAAAATACAGACCCAATTTAGCCTTATTCGGCAATTTTTCATGAAGATATTTAATTGGTGATGGCACATTGAGCAATAACAAACGACGTAAACCTTGTTGCATCGCCACCGATTGCTCAAACTCTGTTTCAAACAGTTTGATACCCACCGCATCTTTTTCATCTACAATAGCTGGGAACGCTTTGACGCTGAAACCACGTTGTTTTTGTTCATAACATTGTGGTAAATCTGCAAAGCTCCAAATATGCAGCCTGCTTTGCTCAATGCCATCATCTGCCACAGCAGAAATACTTTCCTGCACACGATCTTTTAAGTTGAATTTCAGCTCATCCAAATTCATGGATTCTGCGATTTTCTTACCGTTTTCATCCACCACACGGAACGTCATTTTCAGATGGCTTGGAATTTGTTCCCAATTCCAATGTTCCGCTTCTACGGTGACGCCAGTCATACGACGCAATTCATAAATCAGCGTATCTAATAATGGCTTTTCCAACGGCACCGCACGACTTAAAAAAGCTTGAGCATAATTAGGTGCAGGCACGAAGTTACGGCGATAAGATTTCGGCAGAGATTTAATCAGCGCAATCACCAATTCTTCACGCAAGCCTGGAATCTGCCAGTCAAAGCCTGTCATTTCCACTTGGTTGAGCAATGGCAATGGAATATGTACTGTCACGCCGTCCGCATCGGTACCTGGTTCAAATTGATAAGTCAATTTGAGTTTTAAATTACCTTGATGCCAGAAATTCGGGAAATCCAGCTTGCTCACTTGTTCCGCATCATCATTGATCAAAAATGAACGTTCAAAATTAAGCAATTCAGGATCTTTTTGCTGTGCCTTTTTCCACCAGGTATCAAAATGTTTTTGAGAGACAACTTCTGTGCCAATACGCTGATCGTAAAATTCAAACAATGTGCGATCATCCACCAAAATATCGCGGCGGCGGCTTTTGTGTTCCAATTCTTCTACTTCTTGAACGAGCCTTTGATTTTCTTTGAAGAATTTATGCTTGGTATTCCAACCCCCTTCCACCAAGGCAGATTGAATAAAAATCTCACGGCTTACCGTTGGATCAATAGCTCCGTAATTCACTGGTCTCGCAGCCACAATCGGCACACCGTAAAGCGTGACTTTCTCATCTGCAATCACAGCGCCACGGGATTTCGACCAACGCGGTTCTGAATAGGATTTTTTAATGAGATGCTCGGCAAGTGGCTCAATCCATTCTGGCTCGATTTCTGCCACCATGCGCCCCCAAAGTTTGGAGGTTTCCACTAACTCTGCCGCCATCACCCATTTCGGTTGTTTTTTGAAAAGCACAGAATTGGGGAAAATTGCAAAATGGGCATTACGTGCGCCAAGATATTGTTGTTTCTCCGCTTCTTTTAAACCGATATGAGAAAGCAAACCGCTTAAAAGTGCGGTATGAATTTGCTGATATTCTGCTTTTTCGGAATTAATCGGTAAGCCCATTTCACGCACGGTTAAACGAATTTGATGATAAATATCCTGCCATTCACGAATGCGTAAATAATTTAAGAAATCCTTTTGGCACTGACGACGGAATTGGTTTTTACTCAATGCTTTTTGTTGTTCTTGTAGATAATACCAAAGATTGAGGAAAGCCAAGAAATCTGATTTTTTATCGGCAAAACGACGATGTTTTTCATCAGAAGCTTGCTGTTTTTCTTGTGGTCGTTCGCGCGGATCTTGAATGGATAACGCAGAGACGATGATCATCATTTCATAAACGCAGCCAAAATTGACCGCACTTAGGATCATTTTGGCAAGGCGCGGATCGACTGGAAGTTGAGCGAGTTGGCGACCAACTCTAGTTAATAGGCGTTTTTCACCCGCTTTGGTGCGAACCATTTCAAACGCGCCCAATTCTTCCAACAGTTTTATCCCATCTTGAATATGGCGTTTATCTGGCGCATCAACAAATGGGAACGCTTCAATATCATCCAAACCCAATGCCGTCATTTGCAAAATAACGGAGGCTAAATTGGTGCGTAGAATTTCAGGATCGGTAAACTCTGGACGAGAATTAAAATCCTCTTCCGAATATAAACGAATACAAATCCCTTCACTTACACGACCACATCGACCTTTACGCTGATTTGCAGATGCCTGTGAAATAGGTTCAATCGGTAAACGTTGTACTTTGGTGCGATAGCTATAACGGGAAATGCGCGCAGTACCTGGGTCAATCACATATTTAATGCCCGGCACGGTCAATGAGGTTTCTGCGACGTTGGTCGCTAATACAATGCGATTTAAGCCACTTGGATGGAAAATTTTATTTTGTTCTTGCGCAGACAAGCGTGCAAAGAGCGGTAGAATTTCCGTGTGTTTTAGATTTTGCTTTTGCAAGGCTTCGGCAGTATCACGAATTTCACGCTCTCCATTCATAAAGATCAAGATATCGCCTCGACTTTCTGCTTGCAATTCATCCACCGCATTAAGAATACCTTGTAGCTGATCTTGATCGTCTTCCTCCACTACGGGACGATAACGCACTTCAACAGGATAGGTTCTGCCTGAGACTTCAATGATCGGTGCATTATTAAAATGTTTAGAAAAGCGTTCCACATCAATGGTTGCAGAAGTGATAATAAGTTTTAAATCACGACGACGTGGCAACAACTGTTTCAGATAACCGAGAATAAAATCGTTATTTAGGCTACGTTCGTGGGCTTCATCGATAATCAAACAAGAATATTGATTGAGAAAACGATCGTTTTGAATTTCTGCTAGCAGAATCCCGTCAGTCATCAATTTGATTTGGGTGTTATCGCTGATTTGATCGTTAAAACGAACCTTATAACCAACTAAACCGCCAAGCTCCGTTTCCAGTTCTTCCGCAATACGCGCCGCCACCGAACGAGCAGCAATACGGCGTGGTTGAGTATGACCAATCATGCCTAAATTGCCGAAACCTAATTCCAAACACATTTTCGGCAATTGGGTGGTTTTACCTGAACCAGTTTCCCCTGCCACCACGATGACCTGATGTTCAGAAATCAGTTTTTGAATTTCGACTTTGCGTTGGCTAACGGGCAAACTCTCTGGAAAAACAATCGGATTTTGTACCGCACTTTTCCGTTGTTCTACACGTAATCTAGCTTGTTCAATTTGCTGTTGGATTTCAGCGGCAACGGCTTGTTGAGCCTCTTGGCTTTTAATTTTTCCAATACCATGAATGCGGGCGGATAAGCGACGTTGATCCACCCGCATGATGTCATTTAATTGAGAAAAAAGAGATTGTTGTAAGGGAGTTAATGTGTGTTTTACCGAGCTGTTTTTCATAGCGATTTACTTTTGAAACTTCCGTAAGCTAAGCTAATCCATCCGATTAAAAATAAAGTGCCGCCAATAGGCGTAATCCATACAATTACATTGCTTGCTTCGAAAGCAAGTGCGTATAAACTTCCACTAAATAATAAGATTCCAATTAACCAAGAAGACATAGATAATCGGGCGAATTTATTGTCACGTAAAGCAGATAATGCAACGGCAAGTACTGCAATGGTATGGAACATTTGATATTCTAACCCCGTATCAATCCATGATAATGCTTTGGCTTCTAATATATGGCTTAGGCCATGAGCTGCAAATGCGCCTAGTGCGACACAGAAGAATCCGCTTAAAGTGGCAATAGTAAGGTATTTGTTTTTCATTTAAATTTTCCCTAAAAGTAAAGCTAATATACCTGCAGCAATAAGTGGGCCAACGGGAATTCCACCTAAAAATGCTACACCAATAATTGTGCCGATAAGCAAGCCAGTGACTAAAATCGGTTGTTCGCCCATTAAAGGCACACCTTTACCTGCAAGCCATGCCACAAGCACTCCAACTGCAATAGAAAGAGCCATTTTCCAACTAAGAAAACCTGATAAATCAGGCAACTGAATTTTTCCTGAAACTAAGGGGCTTAAAACCCCAATGGTTAAAATAATGATACCAATTTTAACGCCATATTTTTCGAGCAAAGGAATATGAGAAGATAAAAAAGTTTGCTGCATGATAAGTAATACGGCAGCAGAAATGGTAATTGCGCTGTTGTTGCTTAATACGCCAAGAATAAGAAGTATCACTAGTAATAGAGCAATGGTATTGAGTTGTAATGTCATAAAGTGCGGTTAAAAAAATGGAAATTTTGGTAAATATTCTAGCATAGAAATTCGTAAAATTATTTTCCATTGTTGTTGAGAAAAAGATAAATGAGAAAAGTTAAAAAGGGTTCATTATGAACCCTTTTATTTAGTCGGTAAAATTCTTAAATCATTTATTCTTCAAATTTACCTTTTTTTTCTTTATTGATGGTGCATTTTGCACTAGCCCAAATTGCAAACAATACACCCACTACCCAAATCGCATATAACATTCTATTTCTCCTTAGTATAATGAGTGTTTATTTTTATCAATGAAATTAGCATCTAAACGACCAAACATTTTTGAGTAAGACCAAATAGTATAAGCTAAAGCAATGACCACAAAAACAACTGCAAAAATCAGCATTAATGTTAATGTTAATTCACTTGAAGTCGAATCCCACATTAATAAACTTTGTTCAGGATGTGAACTTGAAGGCATCACAAATGGGAACATTGATACTGCTGCAGTAATAATCACACCAGCCATTGTTAATGCAGAGAAGAAAAATGCAAAACCACAACGATTCGCTTTAGAAAATGCAGCATTTAATAATGCAGCAACTACAGCTAAAGCAGGGAAAATCCAAAGAATTGGCATTTCATTGAAATTTCTAAACCACGCGCCAGTTTCTACAGCAACTTCTTTATTCATTGGAGACGATGGAGCGAAATGATCGATAGTGCTAGTAACTACATAACCATCTTTAGAATATAACCATACGCCAGCTAATACGAATGTAATTAAAGTCACAATAGAACCAATTTGACTTACTGAACGAGCACGATCACGTAAGACTTCAGTGGTTTTCATTTGTAACCAGTTTGCGCCGTGAGTGACAAGCATTGATAAGCTAATAACACCACATAATAATGCGAATGGATTTAATAGCTCAAAAAATGAACCTGTATAAGTCACTTGAGTTAATTCGTTAAAATGGAATGGAACGCCTTGTAATAAATTACCAAAAGCCACGCCAAATACTAATGCTGGTACAAAACCACCTGCGAATAATCCCCAGTCCCAAACAGAACGCCAAGTTGGATTATCAATTTTTGCACGATATTCAAAACCCAATGGACGTAAGAATAACGCTGCCAAGACTAATACTAATGCAATGTAAAAACCTGAGAAAGATACTGCATATACAATTGGCCAAGCTGCAAATATTGCACCACCTGCAGTTAATAACCAAACTTGGTTACCATCCCAATGGGGAGCAATAGTGTTGATCATAATACGGCGTTCCACTTCTTTTTTACCTATTACAGGTAAAAGTGCAGTCACGCCCATATCAAATCCATCAGTTACAGAGAAGCCAATCAATAATACAATAACTAACACCCACCAAATAAAACGTAGAAATTCATAATCAATCATAATTTATCTCCTACTTATTTAGCTGATTGTTCAAAGTAGTATTTGCCGGTTTTTAACGCACTTGGACCCAAACGCGCATATTTAAACATCAAATACATCTCAACAATAATGAACGCAAGATAAAGCGCACAAATTAAACCAATGGAGAACCATAAATCGCCTGTACTTAAATTAGAAGCGGATACGCCAACAGGTAAGATCTCGTAAATAGCCCAAGGCTGACGACCATATTCTGCTAAGAACCAACCGCACTCAATGGCAATCCAAGGTAATGGCAAGCCCCATAAAAGAACTTTTAACAATAATGGAATTTGAGTGACTTTATTACGTAAATTTTGAACAAATGCGCCGAATGTAAGTAAAGCAATTAAACCACCAGCTGCAATCATTGCACGAAATGCCCAAAAATTAGGGCCTACATTTGGAATAGTATCACGAGCGGCTTGTTTAATTTGTTCTTCTGTCGCATCAACAACATTGTTTGTATAGCGTTTTAATAATAAACCGAAACCAAGATCTTTTTTAACTTCATTGAATTGTGCTTTGGTTTCTTCATTTACTTGACCATTTGCTTTTTTCTCAGCGCGTAGTTGAGTAAATAATTCATAAGCACGGATACCACTACGTACACGAGTTTCATTTAATGCTTGAAGATCTTTTAGACCTATAATTTCTTTATCAATTGAACGAGTTGCTATTACACCGCCAAGATAAGGAATTTCAATCGCAAAATCATTTTTCATTTCAGCCGTATTTGGAATTGCTACTGGAAGGAATGGAGCAGGTGCTGGATGAGTTTCAAATTCAGCTTCCATTGCGGCTAATTTTACTGGTTGTGCTTTACCAATATCATAACCAGATTCATCACCAAGAATTAGCACTGAAATAGAGGCGATAAATCCAAAAGTAGCAGCTACGGAGAAAGAACGTTTTGCAAATTCAAAATCACGACCTTTTAGTAAAAAGTATGAGCTAATGGCTAAAACAAAAAATGCGCCTGTCACATAACCTGCAGAAAGAGTATGTAAGAATTTACTTTGTGCAACAGGGTTTAACCAAAGATCTAAGAAGTTAGTCATTTCCATACGTACAGTTTCAAAATTAAATTTTGAACCTGTTGGTGCTTGCATCCAGCCATTTGCAACCAAAATCCACATAGCAGATAAATTAGAACCGAAAGCCACACAATAAGTTGCTAATAAGTGTTTTCCTTTTGATAAACGATCCCAACCGAAGAAAAATAACCCCACAAAAGTGGATTCTAAGAAGAAGGCAAGTAACGCTTCAATAGCAAGTGGCGCACCAAAAATATCCCCCACGTAATGAGAATAATAAGACCAGTTAGTACCAAATTGGAATTCCATAATAATACCGGTGGTCACCCCAAGGGCAAAGTTAATACCAAATAACTTTCCCCAAAATTTTGTCATATCTTTATAAACTTCTTTACCTGTCGCCACATAAATAGTTTCCATAATTACAAGAATAAAGGATAAACCCAATGTTAGCGGCACGAAAATGAAGTGATACAACGCAGTTAAAGCAAACTGCAAGCGAGAAAGATCAACAACGTCTAACATTCTCAACTCCTTTGTATAAACAACATTAGTTCCAACAATGATTAACAAGGCGATGCCTTAAATAATCCCTAATTACTCAACTCCAATCAGCTAAGTTTATATTGACTTATCTACATAATTATTTTTAAAGGTTAAAAAAACACCAGTTATTATAGAGATAATCCAAATTGGCGGCTATTCTACTACTAAACATAAGGATAAAAAATAGTAAAAAATGCTATATAGATCACATTTTTGATATAAATACAAAAATAGGGCTTATTTGTTATATTTCATTTAATTGATTTAGATCAAATTGACATTTTTGCAATAATTTTTGTTTTAAAGATGATTAATTTCATTGTGTAAGATCATATTTTAATATTTGTCTCAACCAACATCATCTCTTGATGTTTTTAACTGCTTGAATAAGTATGTAGTGGCATTTAATACTTAATTTATCATTCAACATTTGTAATGTAATTGTTGATCCTTTCCAAGGATAAAAAGGATTAAGCCAAAACTAGCATTGAGTTCATTGCGCAAATCAGGTAAACTACCATCCCGTCTTTGATAGCTAATTATCTTCGATTTTTGACCGCACTTTTGGTTGATTTTGTCTGTAAGATGATTAGCTATAATCATTTATATTCCAATACAGATTAGGTTCCCTATGGCTACAAATTATATTTTCGTCACTGGCGGTGTGGTTTCATCGTTAGGTAAAGGCATTGCGGCAGCATCATTGGCGGCAATTTTAGAAGCACGTGGTTTAAACGTAACCATTATGAAGTTAGATCCATATATTAATGTGGATCCTGGTACGATGAGCCCAACCCAACACGGGGAAGTTTTCGTTACTCAAGATGGTGCAGAAACAGATTTAGATTTAGGTCATTATGAGCGTTTCATCCGCACGAAAATGACCAAACGTAATAACTTCACTACAGGTAAAATTTATTCTGAAGTATTACGTAAAGAGCGTCGTGGCGATTATCTTGGTGCAACAATTCAAGTGATTCCACATATCACGAATGAAATTAAAGATCGCGTCATTGCTGGTGCTCAAGGTCACGACGTTGTGATTGTTGAAGTGGGCGGCACTGTTGGGGATATTGAATCACTTCCATTCTTAGAAGCATTACGTCAATTAGCCGTTCAAGTTGGTCGTGAACATACGTTATTTATGCATTTAACCTTGGTGCCTTACATCCCAACGGCGGGTGAAGTAAAAACTAAACCAACCCAGCATTCGGTAAAAGAATTGCTTTCTATTGGTATTCAACCTGATGTGTTGATTTGCCGTTCAGATCGTATGATTCCACCAAATGAACGTGCGAAAATTGCTTTATTTTGTAATGTTGCAGAACGTGCAGTCATTTCATTAAAAGATGTGAATTCAATTTATCAAATCCCCGCATTATTAAAATCTCAAGGTTTAGATGATTTTGTCTGTGAACGTTTCCGTTTAACTTGCCCTGAAGCAGATCTTACTGAATGGGAGCAAGTGCTTTACAAGCAAGCCAATCCAGTGGGAGAAGTAACCATCGGTATGGTAGGTAAATACACTGAGTTACCCGATGCCTATAAATCAGTAAATGAAGCCTTAAAACACGCAGGTTTAACGAACCGTTTAAGTGTAAGCATTAAATATATTGATTCCCAAGATGTTGAAACCAAAGGTGTTGAAGTATTAAAAGGCGTTGATGGCATTCTTGTTCCAGGGGGATTTGGTTATCGTGGTGTAGAGGGTAAAATTCGTACCGCACAATATGCACGAGAAAACAAAATTCCTTACTTGGGTATTTGCTTAGGTATGCAGATCGCATTGATTGAATATGCACGTAATGTAGCGGGTTTAACTAAAGCCAATTCATCTGAATTTGATAAAGATTGTGAACAACCTGTGGTGGCATTAATCACAGAATGGCAAGATGCGGAGGGTAATACTGAAGTGCGTACCGATGAATCAGATCTTGGCGGAACAATGCGTTTAGGCGCACAACAATGTCATTTGGTATCAGGTAGCCAAGCTCGTGAGCTTTATGGCAAAGAAACCATTGAAGAACGTCATCGTCATCGCTATGAAGTGAACAATACCTTGCTTCCACAAATTGAAAAAGCAGGATTGAAAGTAACTGGATTATCTGCAGATAAAAAATTGGTAGAAATTATCGAAGTGCCAAATCATCCTTGGTTTGTCGCTTGTCAATTCCATCCAGAATTTACTTCTACGCCTCGTGATGGTCATCCGTTGTTTGCAGGCTTTGTAAAAGCAGCCTATGAAAATCACAAAAAATCTGTGAAGTAATTCTTGGTTCTGCAATAAGTGCGGTAAAAAAATGAAATATTTTTATTTGGTTATGATATAACTTGATGTTTTTGAAGTAAAAAAATCCCCGTTAAATTTATCATTTAACGGGGATTTTTTATAAGCTATTTACTGTTTTTATATTTAGTTAGTACGCTTAACTAATTTCGTCCAGTTATAATAACCATACAACGAGTTAAGTAAGTAGGCTGAATACATTAAGTATATTGCAGGTGTCTCTGCCCATAAGAAAATAGAAAGAATATTTAATCCAATCCATAACAACCACTGTTCACGATAACGTAAAATCATTAAAATCTGTGCCGCAACCGTAATAATTGTAGTTAGACCATCTAAACCTGTTGAACTACCACCAGCAGCTTGTAATGCTTGAACAAAAAGCAAAGTGCCAACCGTAGTCATAACAATTAATGTCATCCATCCTTTAACAGTTAATGCTTTTGCAATCACGCTTTCTCCACCATCGCTATTTTGCATATTGGCTTTCCACATAAAGTAACCAATAAATTGAGAGGGCAAATATACGTAAAGTACGGTGTTCATTTCGCCTAAGAAATTCGATCCCCAAGCAACATAAAAATAAGTATAGGCAAAAATCAATCCAAAGAAATAATTACTAATTTTACCTTTACTTACCAATACCACACACAAAATACCCGAGATACCAGAAATCATTGCTAACCAAGAATCAGGTGTTTGTACATAAGCCCAAATTTGCGCAATGATAAAAAGCGCAAGCCAAACCACCTCAAAAGGTTTCCAACCAGAAACAAATTCTCGTTTTAAACGCGCTGCCAAAGTCATTATTTACTCCTATTGACTTAAATTTTAACGTGAGCATTCTTATTCTTGCATAGTGAATTGGTAATGTAAAGGTGTAGAAGCATTTAATTCTAAAGTTGTGAAATCCATCACGTTTTAATTAAAGCCTACATTATCCATTATTGAGTTTGTTTCAAAAAACGCTCTAAAAATTGACCGCACTTTAAATATAATAATCAAGCTCAAGTGGTATTTTTGCTTGTAACAAGAACTGTTTAGTGCGCTCGTGTTGTGGGCAAGTGAAGAATTTATCTGCCGTATTTTGTTCTACAATATATCCATCCGCCATTAAAATCACACGATCCGCGACATCTTTCGCAAACTGCATTTCGTGAGTAACAATAATCATTGTCCAGCCTTCTTGGGCGAGCATTTTTAGTGTTTGTAACACTTCGCCCACCAATTCAGGATCTAATGCCGATGTAGGTTCATCTAATAAAATAATATCAGGTTTTACCGCAAGGGCTCGAGCAATCCCCACTCGCTGTTGCTGACCGCCAGAAAGTTGGGATGGAAATAAATCCGCTTTATTTTTAAGCCCTACTTTTTCTAGCAAACTAAGTGCTTTTTCACGAGCTTGAGCTTTATCTTGTTTTTGCACAACAACCATTCCCTCCATAACATTTTCAAGGGCAGAACGATGAGGGAATAAATTGTATTGCTGAAAGACCATTGATGAACGTCGGCGTAACTTCAATTCATCTGCTTTACTAATTTTCTGGCTAAAATCAATTTTTAGACTGCCATCAGTAAATTCCAAAATGCCTTGCTCTGGTCGTTCAAGCAAGTTTAAACAACGTAAAAAGGTGGTTTTTCCAGAACCAGAAGGGCCTAAAATTGCGACCACTTCACCTTTATTAATTTCAAAATCAATGCCTTTTAACACATGATTGCCATTAAAGTTTTTCTGAATATTACTTACTTTTAACATAGACATTCCTTATAAATGGCGAGATAAGCGAATTTCAAGACGATCTTGTAAGAAAGATAAAACAAAACAGAAAATCCAATAAATCAAAGCTGCCTCACTATAAATTAAAATAAATTCATAGTTTGCTGCCGTAATATTCTGTGCGACACGGAATAATTCTGTCACTAAAACAAGAGAAGCTAATGAAGTGTCTTTCACTGTACTAATAAAAGTATTAGAAAGCGATGGTACTGAAATACGTAAAGCCTGTGGCATAATTGTACGAATAAATGCTTGTCGATAATTCATACCTATCGCATAAGAGGCTTCCCACTGCCCTTTAGGTATAGCAATAATTGAAGCACGAACAGTTTCTGCTGCATAAGCACCTATATTAATAGAAAATGCAATAATCGCTGTCGGAAAAGGCTCTAAAGTAATACCGACTTCAGGTAACCCATAAAAAATAATAAAAATTTGTACTAACATCGGTGTACCTCTAATTATAGAGATATACACTCGACATAAAGCCTGTAACAATTTTAAGGGTAAATTAGGGCTAGGCAAAGTACGAATAACTGCAACAATCACTGCAATAAGCAAACCACAGAAGAAGGAAATGACTGCCAATGGCAATGTGTATAAAATTGCTGCTTCCAACATAGGCCAAAACGAGCTGATTACATAATCAGCTCGTTCTGCACTCATAAATGGAAGACTCGCCAACCAATTATTGAGTAATATCATAACCAAACCATTCAATTGAAATCTGTTTTAATGTACCATCTTGGCGAAGTGCTTCAAGTACTTGATTAAATTTTGTAATCAATGCATCTTCACCTTGTAAAAAAGCAAAGGCAGTCGGAGTTTTATCCCCACGATCATAAGCAATTTTTAAACCAGAATTTGGGTGTTTTTTAAAATAATCTAATACAGCCAATTTATCATTAATTGTTGCTTCTGCACGGCCTTGTTTAATAAGCTCTAAGCTCTGTGCTAAACCATCCACTACAAGAATCTGCGCACCTGCAGCTTTTGCATCTTTACCCCAGTTACTTGTTGCAGATTGCGCAGATTTACGACCTTTCAAATCTTCAAATGATTTAATACTGTTATCCGATGATTTTGTTACAATCACCCCACCAGAATAATTATAAGGCGTTGTGAAACTGTATTTTTTTAAACGCTCTGGGCTTGGGTTAGTTTGGTTTGCAATCACATCAAAACGTTTTGCATTTAACCCCGCATACATTGCATCCCATTGTGTTTCTTTAAATTCCACTTTCAAACCGAGCTTTTCAGCAACTTTACGAATAACCTCTACATCAAAGCCTGTTAATTTTCCACTTTTATCATGGAAAGTAAATGGTGCATAAGTCCCTTCTGTTCCAACTAATAAAGTTTTCGTTTTTTCAACACGATCGGCAATTTCGCCTGCGTGAGAAAACGTTGAGAAAGCAATAGCTCCAGTTAAAAGTGCGGTCGTAAAAAGTAATTTTTTCATTTTTTCTTCCTTGTGTTGTGTTTGTCTAAGCGTGATTATAAAAACCAAACTTATGAAAAAAAAAGATTATTTATTTATGGTTTATAAATTTTAGTTATAAAAAATTGATATAAGTGATTACTATCAAAATAAGAAAATAATCTACCGCACTTTCTTGTAGAAAAATACGTTTCTAAACAATGCAATCAATCTACTCTTATAAAATTTCAGTAAAAAAATGCCTTTCTAAAGAAAGGCATTAATAGAAATTTAAGATTATAAATAAACTTGTAATTTATTATAGAAAAGTCGCGTACCTAATTACGCTTCATCACTTCTAGAAAAACGTTCAATTTTCGCACCTAGAGCACGTAATTTATCTTCGATATGTTCATAACCACGATCGATATGATAAATACGATCTACAATGGTTTCACCCGTTGCGATACAACCTGCAAGCACTAAACTGATTGAAGCGCGTAAATCTGTCGCTATTACCTCTGTGCCAGACAATTGTTCAACCCCGTGACATACCGCTGTATTCCCTTCAATTTCAGCTTTACCACCCATACGAATTAATTCAGGAATATGCATAAAACGATTTTCAAAAATCGTTTCAGTGATAATGCTTGTACCTTCTGCCACCATATTTAATAAAGTAAATTGAGCCTGCATATCAGTTGGGAACCCTGGATGTGGTGCAGTACGAATATTCACTGCTTTAGGGCGATTACCAAGCATATCTAAAGTAATGCTATTTTCAGTTACATCAACTTGCGCACCAGCTTCACGGAGTTTATCAATTACGGCATCTAAAGTATCCGCTTTAGTATTTTGACAAACAACACGACCGCCCGAAATTGCTGCAGCAATTAAGAATGTACCCGTTTCAATGCGATCTGGCACAATACTGTGCTCACAACCAGTTAAACGTTCAACACCTTCAATCGTAATGTGATCAGAACCTGCACCTGTTATTTTCGCACCCATTTTATTAAGGAAATCTGCAGTATCTACAATTTCAGGTTCACGAGCGGCGTTTTCAATAACAGTCGTACCTTTCGCAAGGGTTGCTGCCATCATAATAGATAAAGTTGCGCCTACACTTACTTTTTCTATTACAATTCGAGTTCCAACAAGACGATCTGATACTTGTGCTTTTACATATCCTTCTTCAAGAACGATGTCCGCACCTAATTTTTCTAAACCGCTAATGTGGAGATCAACAGGTCTAGCTCCGATAGAACAACCTCCAGGTAATGAGACTTGAGCTTGATGGAAACGAGCGACTAAAGGTGCCAATGCCCAAATTGAAGCACGCATAGTTTTAACCAATTCATAAGGTGCAGTGAAATGATTGATATTAGAGGCATCTAATAAAACTGCACCAGTTTCATCACGATTTGCAATTACGCCTAATTGACGCAAAATATTTAAAGTTGTTTCAATATCTTTAAGTTCGGGAACATTTGTCAATTTAACAGGTTCTGTAGCTAAAATAGCCGCAAAAAGAATTGGAAGTGCGGCGTTTTTTGCGCCTGAAATATTCACACTTCCACTTAAACGAGATTGCCCATAAACACGAAATTTATCCATTTTTAAATCCTTAATTAAACTGGTTTAATGCACGATCGCGTTTCCATTTTTCTACGGTATAAGTTTTGATGGTTAGAGCGTGAATTTCACCAGTGCTAAAATAAGGCATTAAAGGGGCATAAATCGTTTGTTGTTGTTTTACACGAGATAGTGCAGCAATTTCATCACTCACTACAATTACACCAAAATGTGCATTTTCACCTTGTGCATAGACTTCTACGATATTTAGCGTGTCTTTTAAAATTTGTTCAATTTTTTGAAGTTCCATTGGATTTCCGTTTAAGTAAGCTATGTAAAATTTGCGATCCAATCAGATAAACCAACAAGATCTGCTAGGGTTAATAATTGTTTTGGTGGATAAACTAATCGTACTGTTTTGTTAATCTTTTGACACTCTCGTAAAAAATCACAAAGAGCTGTAAAACCAGCTGAATCAATATGCTGAAGACCAGATAAATTCCATTCAACAATAGTTTTATCAAGTGTACTTTCTGACAAAAAAACGCCACGTTGCTGCCACATTGGTAACAAGGTGCTGCGAGATAGTTCCCCAAACAAAAAGAGCGTTATTTTATCATTATTTTTTTGCAAATCCCAATTTAGCATAGTTATTCATTTATTGATTGAAAATTATAGGTTGTGAGGCAGATTGCTGCATCTTTGTGATTAATGTATCAATACCTTGTTTGTTTAAAATACCAACCCAATTTTTTATCGTATCTTCCAGCATACTTACGCCTGCTGCTGCCATATCGTAGGCTTTCCATTCCCCACTTTTATTGCCTTTACGCCATTTAAAATCTAATAGGATCGGAGCAACGCCATTAGTTTGAATAATACTTACGCGAATATTTACAAAATTGTTATCGCCTAATTCTTTTTCTGATTCAATTTGAATTTTTTGATTAGAATAATTTGTTAATGTTTGTGCGTACTTTTGCTCAATCAACTCACCAAAAGTCTTGAAAAATTTTTCTCGTTGTTCTGTAGAGGTTGATTTGTAGTATGAACCTAATACTTTAGAACCTGCATATTCTAAGTTTACGTAAGGCAATAAATCATTACGAACAATAGTACGTAAATAATTTGGATCTTGTTTAATTTTACTTTGATTAGCTTGTATATCAGAAAATAGTTTATCTGACGCTTGCTGCATTAAAACATAAGGACTTGTTTCTGCAATAGCTGTTCGTGTAACCAAAAGTGCGGTTAATACGAAAGTTAAAATAGTAAACCATTTTTTTAGTTGAGTAAGGTACATTGTCAATCTCCTAATTTATAAAATTTAACCTATTATTCTGCGGATTCTGATTTTTCATTGCCGTCTGATTTTTTACTTCCGTATAAGAATTGCCCAATTAAATCTTCCAATACTATAGCTGATGTAGTGTCTTGAATTTGACTACCATTTTTAAGCATTGCTGTATCTCCATCATCAAAACCTATTGTCAAGGCAATATATTGCTCACCTAATAAACCTGATGTTTTAATTGATAAAGAACTGTTTTCTGGGATTTCATTATATTCTTGATTAATCGCAATACTTACTTTTGGTAAATAGCTTTTTTCATCAAGCGTAATAGCACTCACACGCCCAATTACTACGCCTCCAATTTTTAGTGGTGCGCGCACTTTAAGTCCGCCAATATTATTAAAAATTGCCGTCACGGTATAAGATTTCGTCTCAGCAAAACCTTGTACATTAGCTACGCGTAAACCTAAAAAAACTAAGGCACCAATACCAAGTAATAAAAATAACCCGACCCAAAATTCATATTTAATTGTTTGTCTCATAAAAAATCCTTAACTTGCGCCAAACATAATAGCAGTCAAAATAAAATCTAATCCTAGAACAACAAGTGAAGCGTGCACAACTGTTCGTGTTGTAGCTTGGCTGATACCTTCTGATGTTGGCATACAATCATAACCATTAAAAAGTGCAATCCAAGTTACGGCTACAGCAAAGAAAACCGCTTTAATAAAGCCATTTAAAATATCATAGCTCCAACTCACGGAATTTTGCATAACAGACCAAAAGCTGCCTGAATCAACACCTTTCCAATCCACACCTACTAAGGAACTGCCCCAAATACCAATCGCGATAAACAAGATTGACAAAATTGGCATGGAAATAACCCCTGCCCAAAAACGAGGTGCAATCACTCGACGTAAAGGATCAACAGCCATCATTTCAAGACTAGAAAGTTGTTCAGTGGCTTTCATTAAGCCTATTTCAGCCGTCAATGCAGAACCTGCTCGACCAGCAAATAAAAGTGCGGTAACAACAGGCCCTAATTCTCGCAAAAGAGAAAGTGCCACCAACTGACCTAAACTTGTTTCAGCAGAAAAATCAACTAATACGACATAACCTTGTAGTCCTAATACCATTCCAATAAATAAACCGGACAACAAAATAATGAGTAACGATTGGACACCTAAAACATGCATTTGCTTCACAAGCAAAGGAAAATGCTTACGAATTTGTGGCTTGCCGATCAATGCACCAAATAACATAAAGCCTGCTCGCCCCAATGCACGGAAAAAGTCGATCACCTGTTTTCCTAAAGCAGAAATAAAATTGACGATCATTCAAACAATTCCTTCATATAATCTTGCGCTGGGTACTTAAAGCGCACAGGACCATCAGATTCACCTTTTAAGAATTGCACCACGCGCGGATCTTGGCTTTGTAAAAGCTGCTCAGATGTTCCTTCTGCGATGACTTTTTGGTCTGCAATAATATAGGCATAATCTGCAATACTCAATACTTCCTCCACATCGTGTGACACTACGATAGAAGTCAAATTTAACGCTTCATTTAATCGTTTAATCAGGCTTAAAATTACGCCCATACTAATCGGATCTTGCCCCGTAAATGGCTCATCAAACATAATTAAATCAGGGTCAAGCGCAATAGCGCGCGCTAATGCAGCTCGACGAGCCATACCACCGGAAAGTTCTGAAGGCATCAATGCGGCAGCACCTCGCAACCCAACCGCCTCCAATTTCATCAACACGATTTGACGAATTAAACTTTCAGGCAAATGCGTATGTTCACGAATTGGAAAGGCGACATTATCAAAAGTAGAAATATCCGTAAAAAGCGCACCTGATTGGAATAACATCCCCATCCGCTTGCGTACTTCGTACAGTTCACGATTAGATAGACGACAAATATCTTGTCCATCAAACAAAATTTCACCTTGCTCTGGCATTAGTTGCCCACCTATCAATTTAAGTAAGGTGGTTTTACCAATCCCCGACGGCCCCATGATCGCAGTGATTTTTCCCTTTTTTACTTGCAAATTCAGGTTATCGTAAATCACGCGATCACCGCGTTTAAAGGTGAGATTCTTAACTTCAATTAGATTTTGATTCATTAAAATCTCGTTTATAAATAAAAAGTTCAATCAGTTTTATATGACCTTAAAAAGTTAGATTCGTTTAATTTAAAGATTAAGTTTTGTTATTTATAGCAACACATTTTTTTGGCTTAACTTTAATGTGGTCATAAAAATAGTTATAAAAAATAGTGATAAATTCTATTTTTAATAACTTAAAATTTTGCCATAGTAACATTCTTTTTGACCTCACTAAAGAAGCTTTACATTTCTTCATTATTTATTGAATTTTAATAATACTTTGTTTATGGAAAATAAACATTGATAAATGCCTATAAATAATAAGCCTGTAAAAGATACAGATTTGATAAAAAAGATTGCAAAAGAAAAGTTATAGAGAGGAAAGCAGAAAAACCTAACTTTTGCTAGGTTTTCCTATGTTTATTATTTTGCACAGTTACAGTGTGCTGTTTTTTGTTCAAAACGTTCTGCAACGAAATCCCAGTTTACCACATTCCAGAATTCTTTAATGTAGTCTGGACGGCGGTTTTGGAATTTTAAGTAGTAAGCGTGTTCCCAAACGTCTAAACCTAAAAGTGGGAAACCCTCACAACCTGCCACTTCTTTACCCATTAATGGGTTATCTTGGTTTGCTGTTGATACAACGGCTAATTTACCTTCAGCGGTTAATACTAACCATGCCCAACCTGAACCGAAACGAGTTGCTGCTGCTTTTTCAAACTCTGCTTTAAATGCATCTACAGAACCGAAATCGCGTTCAATCGCATCTTTTAATGCGCCTTGTAAAGTAGTGCCTTTTTTCAAACTTTTCCAAAATAAACTGTGGTTTGTGTGGCCTCCAGCATTATTACGTAATGCTCCACGTTTTTCTGCAGGAATTTTATCAAGGTTAGAAATTAAATGACCCGGATACATTTCTACTAATTCAGCAGGTAAACCTTCTAATGCAGCATTTGCATTGTTTACGTAAGCTTGGTGGTGTTTACTATGATGGATTTCCATTGTTTGCGCATCAAAATGTGGTTCTAACGCATTGTAGGCATAGCCTAATTCAGGGAGAGTGTAAGACATAATGTATTCCTTCTATTGTTAAAAACAGATTTCGTTGAGGTTTTGGTCTATAACCAAAATTGAGCAAATAATAGCAAAAAAATTGATTTAGATCATTAAATGTTTTTCCTTTTTTAAAAAGTGAATTTATTAAATTTTGTTTTAAATCAATAAACCTATCGATCTACTTCTAAAGAGTTATGTGTTTGAGTTGCGAAAATTTCATCAAATATTAGAATACCACCACTTTCTATTTTCCCTCTGTAATTATGTTTGAGCAACACAAGTTATCTCTGCAAAATTTATCCTGCCAACGTGGTGAGCGCGTACTTTTTCGTGCTTTGACTTGCGATTTTAATAGCGGTGATTTTGTACAAATTGAAGGGCATAACGGCATAGGTAAAACGAGCTTGTTACGTATTCTTGCTGGTTTAGCCCAACCTTTAGAAGGCGAAGTGCGGTGGGATGCTGAAGCAATTTCTAAACAACGTGAACAGTATCATCAGAATTTGCTTTATTTAGGACATCTTTTAGGCGTTAAACCAGAGCTAACGGCGTGGGAAAATTTGCAGTTTTATCAACGAATTAGTCAAGCTGAACAAAACACCGATATGTTGTGGGATTTGCTTGAGAAAGTGGGATTATTAGGGCGTGAAGATTTGCCTGCCGCACAACTTTCTGCAGGACAACAAAAACGTATCGCGTTAGGTCGCTTATGGCTGTCTCAAGTGCCCTTATGGATTTTAGATGAGCCCTTTACTGCGATTGATAAAAAAGGCGTGGAAATTCTAACCGCACTTTTTGATGAGCATGCTCAACGTGGAGGTATTGTGTTATTGACCAGCCACCAAGAAGTGCCAAGTTCTCATCTGCAAAAATTGAATTTAGCGGCTTATAAAGCGGAATAACTTAATGATTTTTTTAGAGATAATTAAACGAGAACTTCAAATTGCAATGCGCAAAAATGCGGAGATTTTAAATCCGCTATGGTTCTTTTTGCTTGTGATTACTTTGTTTCCGCTTGTTATTGGGCCAGAGCCTAAATTACTTTCCCGTATCGCACCGGGTATCGCATGGGTAGCTGCATTACTTTCAGCATTGCTTTCTTTTGAACGTTTATTCCGTGATGATTTTATTGATGGCTCTCTTGAACAATTAATGCTAACCGCACAGCCTTTGCCAATGACAGCTTTGGCTAAAGTCGTTGCACATTGGTTGCTCACTGGTTTGCCGCTTATTTTGCTATCACCTATTGCCGCTTTGTTGCTTTCTCTTGAGGTCAATATTTGGTGGGCATTGGTTTTGACATTGTTACTGGGCACTCCTGTATTGAGCTGTATCGGTGCTATTGGCGTGGCTTTAACGGTGGGATTGCGAAAAGGTGGCGTGTTGTTGAGTTTGCTTGTTGTTCCGTTGTTTATTCCTGTTTTAATTTTTGCTTCATCAATACTAGAAGCAGCAGGATTAAATGTGCCTTATGGGGGACAACTGGCGATTTTAGGTGCCATGATGGTTGGTGCAGTAACGCTTTCGCCTTTTGCCATTGCTGCAGCGTTGCGAATTAGTTTAGATAATTAATTTTATTTCATTGTATAAAAGTGCGGTGGTTTTTCTCTTTAATTTTTAAGGATCTTTTTTATGTGGAAGTGGTTACATCCTTATGCAAAACCTGAAACTCAATATCGTATCTGCGGTAAATTGAGTCCGTTATTTGCATTTTTAACGCTTATCTTACTCGGTATTGGCATTGTATGGGGCTTAGCATTCGCCCCAGCAGATTACCAACAGGGCAATAGTTTCCGAATTATGTATGTACATGTGCCGACAGCGATTTGGTCAATGGGTGTGTACGGTTCAATGGCGATTGCAGCTGTGGTTGCCCTAGTGTGGCAAATTAAGCAAGCTCATCTCGCAATGATTGCAATGGCGCCAATTGGTGCATTGTTTACTTTCTTATCGCTTGTTACGGGGGCAATTTGGGGGAAACCAATGTGGGGTACTTGGTGGGTGTGGGATGCTCGCTTAACTGCAGAATTGATTTTATTCTTTCTTTATCTTGGTATCTTAGCCCTTTATTCTGCTTTTTCAGATCGTAACATAGGTGCAAAAGCGGCGGGGATTTTATGCATTACAACGGTCGTGATTTTACCGATTATTCATTTTTCGGTGGAGTGGTGGAACACATTACATCAAGGGGCGAGTATTACCAAATTTGAAAAACCATCCATTGCAATTCCAATGTTGGTTCCATTAATTTTATGTATCTTCGGTTTTTTGACCTTGTATATTTGGCTTACTTTAGTTCGTTATCGCGTGGAATTATTGAAAGAAGATGCAAAACGTCCTTGGGTTAAAGCATTAGCTCAAACACTGAAATAAAGTGCGGTTAGTTTTTTAGCGATTTTTTATAAGGAATATTTTATGTTTTTCCAAACTTGGAGTGATTTTTTTAATATGGGTGGCTACGGTTTTTACGTATGGTTATCCTATGCAGTAAGTTTAGTGGCAGTTATTGCCTTAATTGTTCAAAGTGTAAAACAACGCAAGACAGTGTTACAAAATGTATTGCGTGAGCAACAACGCGAAGAACGTTTACAACAAGCAAGTAAGGGGAACACACTATGAATCCAAGACGTAAATCCAGATTTAAATTAGTCATTTTTGTTGTGCTCGGCATTGCTATTGCAAGTGGATTGATGCTGTATGCATTACGTCAAAATATCGACTTGTTTTATACGCCATCTGAAGTGATTCAAGGTAAGGATAATAATCCGAATCAAAAACCTGAAGTGGGGCAGCGTATTCGTGTTGGCGGTATGGTGGTTGAAGGCACGGTAGTGCGTGATCCAAAAAGCTTAAAAGTGCGGTTCGATTTAAATGATATTGGTCCTGCGATCACTGTTGAATATGAAGGCATTTTGCCAGATCTTTTCCGTGAAGGGCAGGGGATTGTGGCTCAAGGCGTATTAACTCAGTCAGCGGTTTTAAGCACGACAGAAGTATTGGCTAAACACGATGAAAATTATGTGCCGCCAGAATTAGGCGAAAAAATGCAAAAAGTACATAAACCAATGGGGATTAAGGCAGCAGATTTAAAAGGCGAAAGTGAGCGTGATCGTCAAGAAAAAGAAGGCGCAAAATGATTGCTGAATTAGGAAATTATGCGCTGGCTTTAAGTTTAGCTGTATCGCTTATGTTGGCGATTTTCCCTTTGTGGGGGGCGGAAAAGGGCAATGTACAATTAATGGCATTAGCTCGCCCAATGACTTATGGTTTATTTGCAAGCCTAAGCATTGCTTTTGCTGCGCTATTTTATTTATTCGCAGTCAATGATTTTAGCGTGCAATATATTGTAAATAATTCTAATACTACTTTACCCATTTATTATCGTTTATCTGCGGTATGGGGTTCCCATGAAGGCTCTTTGTTACTGTGGATTTGGTTACTGGCGGTTTGGTCATTTGCCGTTGCTTTATTGAGTAAACATTTACCCCAAGAAGCGGTTGCTCGCGTGCTTGGTATTATGGGGATTATTAGCGTCGGTTTTGTATTGTTCGTCTTGTTTACCTCAAATCCTTTCACGCGTACTTTCCCTGATTTCCCAGTAGATGGAAAAGAACTTAATCCAATGTTGCAAGATGTAGGCTTGATTTTCCACCCTCCATTACTTTATATGGGCTATGTGGGTTTTTCGGTGGCATTTGCGTTTGCGATAGCATCCTTAATGACTGGAAAATTAGATTCAGCTTGGGCGCGTTGGTCACGTCCTTGGACGCTTGCTGCTTGGGTGTTTTTAACTTTAGGTATCGTACTCGGTTCTTGGTGGGCTTATTATGAGCTTGGCTGGGGGGGCTGGTGGTTCTGGGATCCAGTAGAAAACTCATCGTTTATGCCGTGGCTTGCTGGTACTGCATTGATTCACTCTCTTTCTGTGACAGAAAAACGAGGTTCTTTCAAAGCTTGGACGGTATTACTTGCGATTTTAGCCTTTTCACTTTGTCTGCTCGGCACCTTCTTAGTTCGTTCTGGTATCTTAGTTTCAGTTCACGCATTTGCATCGGATCCAACTCGTGGTTTGTATATTTTGGCTTACCTCGTTGTGGTAATTGGCGGTTCGCTTGCACTCTATGCGTATAAAGGCAGTCAAATTCGTTCTCGTGATAATGCAGAACGCTATTCACGTGAAAGTATGTTGTTATTGAATAATATCTTATTAATGACCGCACTTTGCGTTGTATTCTTAGGAACGTTGTTACCACTCGTTCACAAACAACTTGGTTTAGGCTCTATTTCTATTGGTGCGCCGTTCTTTGATCAAATGTTCTTAATTATTATGACACCATTTGCATTATTGCTTGGTATTGGACCTTTAGTGAAATGGCGTAGAGACCAATTTTCTGCAATTCGTACGCCTGTTGTTATCAGCGTATTTGTTATGCTGATTGCAGGTTTTGCGTTACCTTATTTCTTGCAAGATAAAATTACCGTGAGTTCAGTGCTTGGTTCAATGATGACTGTGATTATTGTGTTACTTGTGCTTTATGAATTGCAACAACGTGCGACGCATCGTGAATCATTCTTTGTTGGCGTACGCAAACTATCTCGTTCTCATTGGGGAATGATGTTAGCTCACTTAGGCGTAGCTATGACTGTTTGGGGGATCGCATTTAGCCAAAACTTTAGCGTAGAACGTGATGTGAGAATGAAAGTTGGCGAGAACGCACAAATTGGTCGTTACGATTTTAAATTCGCTGGTGTGACGGATGAAAATGGTCCAAACTATATTGGTGGAAAAGCTCAAATTGATATTTCGAAAGATGGGCAACCAGAGACAAGTTTATTCGCAGAAAAACGTTTTTACACAGTAAGTCGGATGTCTATGACAGAAGCCGCAATTGCTGGTGGTTTAACTCGTGACCTTTATGTGGCACTTGGCGAAAAACTTGAGGACAATTCTTGGGCGTTACGCTTATATTACAAGCCATTTATTCGCTGGATTTGGATTGGCGGCTTATTTATGGCGTTAGGTGGATTGTTGTGCATGTTCGATCGACGCTATCGGTTTAATGTGTTGTTGAAGAAATAGTTTATACTGCCATGGGTAGGTATACCCATGGCTAATTGAAATGGTTCCCCTTTGGGGAATTTCAACTAGCCTCAAAGAGGCTATACTTTTACTAGCCTAGGGTATACTTACCCTAGGCACTAATTTTAAAGTGCGGTAAAAAATGAAAAAAAAATTACTCGTTCCTCTTATTCTCTTTTTATCGATAACAATTGCCTTTTTAGTGCAATTAAAACGTAATGCACAAGGCGAAGATATTAAAGCATTAGAGTCAGCTTTGGTTGGAAAGCCTGTGCCAGAAAAAAATTTGACGGAGTTGTTTGAAAATAAAGCTTACACGAACGAATTGTTTCAACAAGGTAAGCCAGTTTTGCTTAACGTATGGGCGACTTGGTGTCCGACTTGTTATGCCGAACATCAATATTTAAACAAACTTGCTAAAGAGGGTGTGAGAATTATCGGTTTAGATTATAAAGATGAATCACCTAAAGCAATGAAGTGGTTAAAAGATCTTGGCAATCCTTATCAAGTTGTTTTAAAAGATGAAAAAGGTTCTTTCGGTTTGGATTTAGGGGTATATGGTGCGCCAGAAACGTTCATTGTAGATGGAAAAGGCGTGATTCATTATCGTTATGCTGGAGATGTAAACGAAAAAGTTTGGACTCAGACTTTAAAACCAATTTATGACAAACTTTCGGAGCAACAATAATGAAAAAAACATGGTTATTTTTGACCGCATTTTTGTTTAGCTCAGTGGCGTTTTCAGCTATTGACGCATTAAATTTTAGTTCTCCACAGCAAGAGAGTGATTACCACCAATTAACACAATCTTTGCGTTGTCCTCAATGTCAAAATAACAATATTGCGGATTCCAATGCGACTATCGCTGTGGATATGCGTGGCAAAGTATTTGAGCTTTTACAAGAAGGCAAATCGAAAAATGACGTAGTGGATTATATGGTGGCACGTTACGGCAATTTTGTAACCTATGATCCTCCTATAACAGCGAGTACATTAGTGCTATGGATTGCGCCATTATTGCTTGTGTTGTTAGGCGTGGTGTTTTTATTAAGACGCAAACCTAAAACCCAAAGTGCGGTGAAATCCCAAGAGGTTTTAACGGATGAAGATAATGCGCGTTTGGCAGAATTATTAAACAAGGATAAATAGATGAATTTTACATTAATTTTTATCTTAACCACTTTAGTTGTGGCGTTAATTTGTTTTTATCCTTTATTACGTCAATTTAAAGCGAAACATGGGCAAAAACGTGATGATTTAAATAAGGCGTTATATTTCTCACGCTTGGAAGAAATTGAGCAAGATAATTCCCAAGGTTTAGTTGAAAATGTTGAGCAACTCAAACAAGAATTACAGAAAACCTTGCTTGATGATGTACCGAGCAAGGTTCAAGAGAATGTGGATTATTCTGGCAAATCTTATGGAAAAATTTGGTTTGTCTCTGGTGTATTAGCGTTAGGAATTATCGCAGGTTCTTCTTATTTTATGGTGGGATCTTGGCAAGCCGAATCAATGTTAGAGCAAACTTATGCGAAATTGCCCTATTTCTTTGACCGAATGAAAGATGAAGATAAAAATCCATTTTCTGATGCAGAAATGCAGCAATTTTCTACCGCACTTCGAATCGATTTGCAAAAAAATCCAACTGATGCTAAAAAATGGTGGATGCTCGGTCAAATTGGGATGAATTTAGGTGATGCACGTTTGGCATTCGATAGCTATCAAAAGGCTAATAAACTTGAACCAGATAATGTGCAATATAAATTAGGCTATGCTCGTATATTGATGTTTTCTGAAGATGCGACTGATAAACTTAAAGGTGGCAATTTATTGCGTGAAGTGATTCGTCAAGAACACACTAACATTGAAGCATTGAGTTTACTCGCATTCCGTTATTTTGAAACAGAAGATTATAAAATGGCGGCAGTGACTTGGGCGATGATGCTACGCTTAATGCCGAAAGATGATGAGCGAGTTCCATTAATTGAAAAAAGTATTCGTACCGCGCGTGATGCTTTAGAAGCGCAAAATGAAGAAAAATCAAAAAGTATCACTCCCGAAAAATAACCTAGTACGTTATAAGACTTTTTGATATAGTGCGAAAAAATTATTCGTAGTCGAACAGATTAGCATTTAATAAAGTACTAAAGGAACGAGAAATGAATAATAAAAATTGCACTTTTTTCTTTGTTCTGCGTCATTATTGGAAGTTTATTTACTTCACAATTTTCGATTGCAGAAAATGATTCTAGTGCAGTTGATTTTGAAGATAAAAAAGCATTTAATTCCGATGTTTCAAATAATGATGCTCAAAAACTAGCTCAAAGTATTGAATTTAAAGTTTATAAAATAGATGAAACCACTTCATCAGAAAGTATTTATGAATCTCCAGCTGGAATTTGTCAGGGATTTAAGATTACAAGAGGTGTAGATTACACAAATTCGACTTACCATTATCTTTATCCAGACAATAGAGGAGAATTCTATGGCAGTGTGGTTGGTGCAACTATTTATAACCAAAAAGATCCTCAAAATTTAAGTTATGTGCCTGTTTATTCAATTACAGACAAAGATTTGTCTAAGTGTATTCAGGCACAAGAAAATAAAAAATTAAAGGAAAAAGCAGCGAATTATGTATCAGAAGGTAGGGCTGTATTAACTGACGTAATTTGTAAATAGGATGTATTTAATGAGAAAAATAGTTTTTGTTAGTTGTGTAATTTTAGGTTTAGCAGCATGTTCATCTCAACCAGAACAAATTGGTGGCGGTGTTTACGATATGAAAACTGTGCAAGAATATAATGCTCGAGTTATTAGTGGTAATACTGTTACACAAACTCAAAAGGATAAAATAACGCAACAAATTGATACAAGTTTAAAATTAAACCAAAGTGACAATAAAGTTAAAACGAGAACAAGACGTGTATTGCCTGTTCTTCCAGTTACACCAAGCGTTGGGTATCATTATAATTATCACTATTTTAGATAAAAAAATTATCTTGTTATCTGTGCTAAAAATTCTTCTTCTGTTAATACTGTAATATTTAACTCTTGAGCTTTTACAAGTTTAGAGCCTGCTGCATCGCCTGCGATAACGAAGTCTGTTTTACTGGATACCGAACCACTTACTTTTGCGCCAAGCTGTTGTAATAAGGCTTTTGCTTCATTACGCCCCATTTGAGTGAGGGTGCCTGTGAGGACGACGGTTTTATCTTTAAATAAGTTTTCACTTGCTTCTTTCACTTCTACAGTTTCCCAATGCACACCTTGTGCGATTAAATCCTCCACGACTGCAACATTATGTGCTTCACGCCAAAATATAAAAATTCGGTTCGCCACAACTTCCCCTACATCAGGTACTTGTTGAAGTTGGTCAAGATCGGCTTCTTTAAGCGCATCTAAGGTTTTGAAGTGATTCGCAAGATTCAATGCAGTGGCTTCGCCTACTTCACGAATGCCTAAAGCAAAAATAAAGCGAGCAAGCGTTGTGCTTTTTGCCTTTTCAAGACTATTGAGTGCGTTTTCTGCCGATTTTACGCCCATTCTTTCTAAGCGTGTGAGCGTGGTTAAATCAAGTTTAAATAAATCGGCTGGTGTATGAATCAGTTCTCGATCGACTAATTGTTCTATTAATTTTCCGCCAATACCATCAATATCCATCGCTTTACGAGAGACGAAATGTTTTAACGCCTCTTTGCGTTGTGCAGCACAGAATAATCCTCCCGTGCAACGTGCTACCGCTTCGCCCTCAATACGAATAATTTGAGAATCGCACACTGGGCAGTTTGTTGGGAAAATGATTGGTTTAGCATTATCAGGGCGACGTTCGTGTAATACACCGATAATTTGTGGAATTACATCGCCTGCTCGACGAATAATAACAGTATCGCCAATAGCGATATTTAAACGTTCAATTTCATCGCCATTGTGTAAGGTGGCATTACTTACTGTAACGCCTGCAACAAACACTGGCTCTAATTTGGCAACTGGTGTGATTGCACCAGTTCGCCCCACTTGGAATTCAACATCATTCAGCACCGTTAATTCTTCTTGGGCGGGGAATTTATAAGCAATTGCCCAGCGAGGTGCTTTAGAAATAAATCCTAGTTCATTTTGTAAGGCTATATCATTGATTTTTAATACCGTTCCGTCAATATCATAACCTAACGAGCTTCGTTTATTTTGAATATCTCGATAAAAACCTAAAACTTCATCTGCACCATTGCATAAACGAATTTCAGGATTTACTGGAATCCCGATAGATTTTAGCCATTGCAAACGAGCATAATGCGTAGTCGGCAGATCAACCCCCTCAGCAATTCCAATACCATAAGCATTTAATACTAGTGGACGTTTACTGGTAATATTAGGATCAAGCTGGCGTAAAGAGCCTGCCGCTGCATTGCGAGGATTAGCAAAGGTTTTTTCATTATGTTCTAGCGCATATTTATTTAAACGCTCAAAGCCTGCGTGCGGCATAAAAACTTCGCCTCGCACTTCCAAACGTGCTGGAGGATTATCTGTTAAAAGTTGTAATGGAATATTACGAATAGTACGGATATTTGCCGTAATATCCTCTCCTATAGTGCCATCGCCACGAGTAGCTGCTTGGGTAAGTACACCATTAACATACAAAATACTCACAGCCAAGCCATCAAGTTTAGGTTCGCAACAGAAAGTAAGTGGTTTCGGTAATAGGATTAAACGATCTTCAATGCGTTTTACAAAAGCATTAAATTCTGCATCGGAAAAAGCATTATCCAAAGAGAGCATAGGAATTTCGTGACGAATTTGGCTAAACCCAGAAAGTGGTTTTGCACCAACACGTTGAGTGGGCGAATCTGACGTCAGAAATTCAGGATGCTCTAATTCTAGGGCTTTGAGCTGATGAAATAAACGATCGTATTCGCTATCAGGCACGCTCGGATTATCTAAAACGTGGTATTCGTATTCATATTGGCGCAAGGTTTTGCGTAGATTGTCTAGTTGAGTTTGAATATTTGTCATAAAATTCTCGGAGAAAAATGACCGCACTTTTCTATGTATTTAGCGTGAAAATAGACAGGTACAAAGCCTGTCTAAATGAATATAAAAGTGCGGTAAATTTAAGGTATGAATTTACACTCGAGCAAGATAGGCTTGCTCTGCATTTGCATCAAAAATTTCTTGTTCTTCAGTCAGTATAACACCTTGTAAATCTTCGGCTAATGTATGGGCAGCACGCATCATCATACGTAAATTAGCAAGATTATTACCTGGAGAGGGCAATTGCATAAATAATACAATTCCTATGGTGTTAAATTCCGCTAAGTTATAAGCATTGAATGTGCCGGGTTGTTCTAAATTTGCCACACTAAAAAGCACGGGACTTGCCACACTTAAATCTAAGTGACGATGATACATTTCATCTTTACCCAAGATAAAACCCAAGTTTTCAAGAGCCTGCACCAATTTAGCACCATTAAATTCTTCGCTAGATTTTGGAATAAGATAAAGTTGAATATAGCCAGTTGTTTGTTTTGGCTGAGCTGTCGTTTCTGCTTTTGGTTCATTGAACGAGAGGTTGTAGTCTACTTGATGTTCTTCGTGAGATAATTCTGCAAGCTGCACTCTTAATTCTGGCGATGATGAATTAATGCCATTAAAACCAACATTTTGACTTTGTGCTTCAAGTTGTTCTAAGGTCATACTTGCGACATTATTTGCGGTTGGCATATCGTATTGAGGTTGCGTTGGTTGTATTGGCTCGGAACGATGATTCCCCATATCATAAATAGGTTGCGTGTTAGGAATAGAAATTTTGATGTCATCCACACTTTTATCGCTTTGGCGATAATCGATCAATTCAGCTTCTGATGGTAATTTTTCTGTGGTCGGTTGAGAAATTGGTGTATGCCCATTTTCCACATAGGTATTCGGCGAAATATTGTTTGGCTGTACCATTTCTTCTTGCGTATGGGATCTAGATGTTGGAGAAGTGCGGTCAAATTTATTGGCTTTATCAAAATATTTTGATTTCTCACGACGATTTGACCATAATCCGTGTACGATTAAGGCGACAAGTGCTACGATACCCACAATAATCAAAATTGTATTTAAATCCATTTTTATTCCTTACGCGCGATAGTTCGGCGAGAGTGCTATAAATGGTGCTAATGCTACCATATTTCAGTAGGTGAAAAAATACTTCAAAGTGTGGAATTTTAAAGGAAAAGTGCGGTCTGTTTTAAGCATATTTTTATTGAAAGGAAAGAAAAATGTTAAATCTTAATGAATTAAAATCTGGTTTCCACTATTTTGTGATGGGCTGGCATTTCATCACACAAAAAGGTTTGCGTCGGTTTGTTATTATTCCAATTTTGCTCAATACCATTTTGCTTTGTGGTTTATTTTGGCTTTTTATTAGCCAAATCAGCAGTGCTATTGATTGGGTGATGAATTTTATTCCAGATTGGCTTAGTTTTCTCAGTGTCATTTTACTGACACTTTCGATTTTAACGATTTTATTGCTCTTTTATTTTACTTTTACCACGTTTTCTGGCTTTATCGCAGCCCCCTTTAATGGTTTGTTGGCGGAAAAAGTAGAAAAAATGCTGACGGAGGAAAATATTAATGATGATAGTCTCGTGGATATAATGAGGGATGTGCCTCGTATGCTTGCTCGAGAGTGGCAAAAATTACGTTATAGCCTACCCAAAATTATCGCCTTATTTTTACTGAGTTTTATTCCTCTGGTTGGGCAAACCATCGTGCCAGTACTTACTTTCTTGTTCACTTGTTGGATGATGGCAATTCAATATTGTGATTATCCTTTTGATAATCACAAAGTCTCTTTTGATATCATGAAAAATGCACTTGGCAATCAACGAACTCAAAGTTTAACTTTTGGTGGATTGGTTACTTGTTGCACATTTGTGCCAGTGATTAATTTATTAATTATGCCTGTTGCAGTATGTGGTGCGACGCTGATGTGGGTGGAAAATTATCGTAATGACTTAGGTTTTAATATGAATAGATCTTTTTCCTCTCAAACGGGGCTTGATGTTCGTTCAGAAAATACAGGGATTGTTAAATAGCCTACAGTTATAAATAGATCAAATAACTATTTTTTTAATCAAAAGTGCGGTACTATAAATAAACCAACATTAACGAAGTCCAACGAAAGGGAAATATTATGACAATTTATGCAGACAATTCTTATTCTATCGGAAATACGCCGCTTGTGCGTTTAAAACACTTTGGCCATAACGGCAATGTGGTGGTAAAAATTGAAGGTCGTAACCCAAGCTACAGCGTAAAATGCCGTATTGGGGCGAATATGGTGTGGCAAGCAGAAAAAGATGGCACGCTCACAAAAGGGAAAGAGATTGTAGATGCAACGAGTGGTAACACGGGCATTGCTTTGGCTTATGTTGCGGCGGCTAGAGGTTATAAAATCACGCTCACTATGCCAGAAACAATGAGTCTTGAAAGAAAACGCTTATTGTGCGGATTGGGTGTAAATTTAGTGCTTACCGAAGGTGCAAAAGGAATGAAAGGTGCTATTGCGAAAGCAGAAGAAATTGTTGCTTCTGATCCAAGCCGCTATGTCATGCTTAAACAATTTGAAAATCCAGCCAACCCACAAATTCATCGAGAAACAACAGGGCCTGAAATTTGGAAAGATACGGATGGCAAAGTCGATGTTGTTGTTGCTGGCGTAGGAACAGGTGGTTCGATTACGGGTATTTCTCGCGCGATTAAATTAGATTTTGGTAAACAAATCACTTCTGTTGCCGTTGAGCCAGTGGAATCTCCGGTCATTAGTCAAACTTTAGCGGGTGAAGAAGTAAAACCAGGTCCACACAAAATTCAAGGTATCGGTGCGGGTTTCATTCCCAAAAATTTAGATTTATCTATTATTGATCGCGTAGAAACTGTTGATAGTGATACCGCACTTGCCACAGCTCGTCGCTTAATGGCGGAAGAAGGCATTCTTGCAGGTATTTCATCTGGTGCAGCTGTCGCGGCTGCAGATCGCTTAGCTAAATTACCAGAATTTGCCGATAAACTCATTGTTGTTATTTTGCCTTCAGCTTCTGAACGCTACTTAAGCACAGCACTGTTTGAAGGGATTGAGGGATAAACAAAAAAGAATAAAGTGCGGTGAATTTTTACCGCACTTTTATTAAGACTAGAGTAGTTCAATCTGAATGACATTAGATTGTTTAATCCCCTTATTTTATCCTTTCCTTCTTATTCAAAATCAATTTTTTCTTCTTTTCATATTCTGTTCATTGAATTTTTTTATTAATGCAGTAAACTAGCCACCGATTTTTAATCATCTTTCTTTTCACTTTAAATGTTACCCGCGAGTAACAAAAGGACACATCATGACAAACAAAGTAAACAGTTATGGCTGGAAAGCCTTAATTGGCTCTGCCGTCGGCTATGCAATGGACGGTTTCGATCTTCTCATTTTAGGTTTCATGCTTAGTGCAATTTCCGCAGACTTAAATCTAACACCCGCCCAAGGTGGATCTCTCGTAACTTGGACTCTGATTGGTGCCGTATTTGGCGGCATTTTATTTGGTGCATTAAGCGATAAATACGGTCGTGTACGCGTACTGACTTGGACTATTCTTCTTTTTGCGGTGTTTACTGGTTTATGTGCGATTGCACAAGGTTATTGGGATTTACTGATTTATCGCACAATTGCTGGTATTGGCTTAGGCGGTGAATTTGGAATTGGGATGGCTCTAGCAGCAGAAGCATGGCCTGCACGCCACCGAGCGAAAGCAGCATCTTATGTTGCATTGGGTTGGCAAGTTGGTGTGTTAGGTGCTGCGTTGCTTACACCATTATTGCTCCCGCATATTGGCTGGCGTGGAATGTTCTTAGTGGGTATCTTCCCTGCATTTGTCGCTTGGTTCTTACGTTCTCATCTGCACGAACCTGAAATTTTCACTCAAAAACAAACCGCACTTTCAACGCAATCCAGCTTTACTGATAAATTACGTTCATTCCAGCTTCTGATTAAAGACAAAGCCACGAGCAAAATTAGTCTTGGTATCGTCGTACTCACTTCTGTACAAAACTTCGGTTATTACGGCATTATGATTTGGTTACCTAATTTCTTATCAAAACAACTTGGATTCAGTTTAACTAAATCTGGGCTTTGGACCGCCGTTACCGTCTGCGGCATGATGGCTGGCATTTGGATTTTCGGACAACTCGCCGACCGAATCGGACGCAAACCAAGTTTCTTACTTTTCCAATTAGGCGCAGTGATAAGTATCGTGGTTTACTCACAACTTACCGATCCTGACATCATGCTTCTTGCTGGGGCATTTTTAGGTATGTTTGTGAACGGAATGCTGGGCGGTTACGGTGCATTGATGGCGGAAGCCTACCCAACAGAAGCTCGAGCAACGGCACAAAACGTACTTTTCAATATTGGTCGTGCCGTAGGGGGATTTGGACCTGTAGTTGTGGGCGCAGTTGTACTTGCTTACTCTTTCCAAACGGCCATCGCTCTACTTGCGATTATCTACGTAATTGATATGTTAGCGACAATTTTCTTAATCCCTGAATTAAAAGGTAAAGCCTTAGACTAAGAAAATATAAAAGATAAAAATGCTCGCCAAGTGCGAGCATTTTTTATGAAACAAGTCATCTTATAAGTAATATCTTTATAAGTTTTCTTTTCACTAAGCAAACTTTCATTATTTTGCCAACAGTTCGTTCAATTTTTCTAATGCCATTTCTGGCGTAATATCAATCAAACTTTGATGATACCCCCCCTCTTTGTCGCCTTTACGGACTTTAATCAATCCACCTTCAATTAAACGAATAATCGTTGCTTTATCTGAAAGCGGCGGCGTATATTGTGGGCTAGTTGGTCCATAAAGTGCAATCAATGGACGATTTACTGCTGCCGCAATATGCATTAAACCACTGTCATTGGTCACGACCGCCGTACAATTTGCAATTAAATCCACTGCTTCATTTAAGTTGGTTTTTCCTGCTAAATTGACACAAAACTCACGCAACGCTTCTGGCAGTGCTTGACGAATTTCTTCTCCCACTGGTTCATCTTTAGCTGAACCAAATAGCGCCACAGCATAGCCTTGGGTAATTAACATTTCTGCTAATTTTGCATAATGATAATGTGGCCAACGTTTTGCCGGGCCAAATTCCGCACCAGGACAAAAACCAATAATTGGACGCTCGCCTAAAAGTGCGGTTTGTTTTTTAAAGTTTTTTAAGGTTTCAGCTTGTTGAGTGGGATCAACGGTTAAATAAGGTTTTAGAACAGGAATATCAGCCGCTTTCGGTACCGCATTTTGCTCAAAAGCTAACGCGACATAACGTTGCACCATCATAGGATAATCACGTTTATTATTGCGTAAATCGTTAAGCAAGAAATAACGGCTTTCCCCTTTCCAGCCACGACGCACCGCAATTTTTGCAAAAGCGGGAATAAAAGCTGACTTCAAGGAGTTTGGTAATACGATCGCCATATCATATTGATTGCGCAATGCCTTACCTAAACGATAACGCGTTCCCAATTCAAAGGCTCCGTGCCCTAATGGCATTTCAATCGCCTTACGCACTTCTGGCATACGCGCAAGCAAAGGCTTACACCAATTCGGTGCCATCACATCAATATTGCAGTTTGGATATTGAATTTTCAGTTGCTGGTACAAACTGTGCGACATCATCATATCGCCAACCCAAGATGGGCCAATAATTAGAATATTCATTTTCTGTCTTTCAGATAAAAGTGCGGTCAAAAATACTTGTTATTATGGCACAGAGTTGAATAAAAATATGCTCCTTTAACAATTTAGTCGAAACTCTTTAGGAGTCATTTCAAATTCTTTCTTAAAAACAGAGTAAAAATATTGAATTGATGGATAGCCGCAAATCTCAGCAATTTCTTGAATAGAAATATCTGTTTGTTGTAATAAATTCTTTGCTCGGGAAATTTTTTCTTCGTGGATGACTTGGTGAATTGTTTTATTCATTTCATTCTTAAAACGTTGTTCAAGATTAGAACGTGAGGTTTCAAGATGATCTAAAACTTGTTCTACTTTAATTCGATGACAGGCACGATGACGAATATAATGCATTGCTTGAATGACAAGCGGATCTGTTAATGATCGATAATCTGTAGAATTTCGAGAGTGAACGGTAATCGGTGGAATTAAAATAGGGGTATGTGAAACTTTTTGACCATTGAGTAATTTGTGTAATAATTTCGCAGCTTGATAACCAATCTCTCTCGTGCCTTGTTCTACGGAGGAAAGGGACATACGCGATAAATATTGGATCAATTCTTCATTATCAATACCAACCACACAAAGCTCTTCAGGTACAGCAATTTTACTGTATTCACAAGCCTGCAATAAATGACGAGCACGCGCATCCGTAACAGCAATAATACCAGTATGAGAAGGAAGAGATTTTAACCAGACAATTAGCTTTTGTTGCTCTTCCAACCAATTTTGAGCATGAACCTGCACACCCTCATATAGGTAAATAGGGTAATGATTTTTCTCCATCAACTCTACAAAAGCATCTCTTCGTTCTATAGACCAATGCTTATGAGTATTTACTTGCAAACCATAAAATGCAAACTGTGACAGTCCTTTCTCCTGTAAATGAGATAAAGCCATTTCAACCAATGCCATATTATCTGTTGCTACATAAGGAAAGTGCGGATAAAAATCAGCTTGTTTATAAGATCCACCAACTGCTATAGTAGGAATAAGAGTGTGTTGCAATAATTCAACAGTTTTTGGATCATCAAAGTCTGCAATAATGCCATCAATAGAAAGTTGATTAATAGTATCAGTATGATAGATAAATTCATCTTCTACAAAAATATCCCACATACATTGCGATGCCTGAATATATTGTCCAATACCCTCCACCACCTGCCGATCATATACTTTGTTTGCATTAAATAAGAGGGCAATTTTGTAGTATTGTTCCGTCATTTTATATCCTTATCTATGGGAAATTGCTATTTAAGTTATAATAGAAAAGATATTTAGCTTCAAGATAAAAATAGCCAGAATAACTGGCCATTTTTATATCCAATACCACATTTATTTTTTTAGCTTCGCAATACCTATTCCACTTGCACCATAAATAATAGCAAAGATAATACCGCTCCAACATAAAATTGCCCAAGGTAAATAAGACAATGTTGCAACACCTAATGTGCCTGCCATATATGCACCTGCGGCAGTCCATGGCAAAATAGGTTCAATAATTGTTGCGGAGTCTTCTGCTGTTCGACTTAGATTTTTTGGATGTAATCCTTTTTCTACATACGCATTTTTAAGCATTTCTCCTGGAATTAGAATAGAAATTTGCCCATTACAAGTAACCCCAATCATTGTTAGACCGCAAAGAATCGTTGTAATAATCAAAGAAAGAGTTGAATGAACAAAGGTGAGTAATTTTTGAATAATCACGGTTAATGCACCGCTCAATTGTAATACACCTGCAAATGATAATGCACAGAAACAAATTAATAGTGTTCCCATCATTGAGTTCATTCCACCACGATTCAACAAACGACTTAAATCAGAGCTAACTGAAGTATGGTGAATCATTGAGGTATCAAATCCATTAACTGCGCTATTAATCACATCAGATAGAGAGAATTTTTGAATTAAGATAGCATTAATAATTGCGATAAATGCTGATAATAACATCACTGGAATAGTCGGTTTCTTAGTAATAGATCCCCATAATACAATAGCGACTGGAATAAGTAATAGAAAGTTAAAATGATAAACTTGCTCTAACTCATGAATCATTGTATTTACTTTTTCTGGAGTCGCTACATTAGAAAAATCGTAGTTTAAACCATATACCACATAGACAGTAGCCGAAAGAATAAAAGATGGTAATGTTGTATAAAGTAAGTGAACTATATGCTCATATAAATCTACGCCAGCAGCTGCGGATGCAATATTGGTTGTATCAGATAATGGCGATAATTTATCTCCAAAATACGCACCAGCGACCACAGCACCTGCCGTAGCAGCCAAATTGGCGTCTAATCCAATCGCAACTCCCATAAATGCCACACCGACAGTCCCTGCTGACCCCCAAGAGGTTCCAGTACAAATGGAAACAATAGCAGTAAGGAATAAGGCTGTCACATAAAGATATTCTGGTGATATTGCTTTTAGTCCGTAGTAGATCATCATAGGAATTGTTCCTCCACTAATCCAAGTTCCAATTAATAATCCTACAGTAATTAAAATTAATAGCGCAGGCATTGTTTTAGCTATTTTTTCTGAAATGGCGTCTAAAATATCTAAATAGCAATGACCTAATTTAATAACTAAAAAACCAGCAAATACCGTTGAAATAATCATTAATGGCTCTGCTGGCAAATCAAATAAAGCATACCCAAGCCCTAACAGTAATAGCATCACAATGATTGGTGAAAAAGCTTCTAATGTTGTTGGCATTCTTGTGCGATGAGTGGTTTTCATATTAAATCTCCCTATTGTTTAATAAACAAAACCCATTTTTGATTCGATTCAATGCTTCTAATAATTTTTTTCTAGGCATAGCGACATTCATACGAAAGAAACCATCTCCCTCTTTGCCAAATTCACTCCCCAAAGATACTTTTACTCTTGATAAATTATTAATCCAATAAGCTAATTCATTTTCATTTATACTTAGCTTTTTATAGTTTATCCAAAGTAAATAAGTTCCATCACTTTCAGTAATATCTAATAATGGAATATACTCATTGAAAAATTCTTTTACTATCTTCTTATTATTCTTTATGTATTCTTTTAGATAGATTACCCAATCAGTACAATATTTATATAACGAAATAATAGCTGGTATAGAGAAATAATTTGGATTATGTATACCTAATGCCATCATTTCTTTTATAAATTTTTCTCGAATTTCTTTATTCTCAATAATTAGGTTAGCTATTTCCAATCCAGGAATATTAAAAGTTTTTGCTGGGGATAAACAGATCATTGAGTGATTTGCTACCCATTCATCTAATGATGATATTAAATAGTGGGAGTCATTTGTTAGTGTAAAGTCTGCGTGGACATCATCGGAAATGATAAATACATTATGTTTTTTAGCTAAGTTTATAATTTTAATAAGGACTTCTTTATTCCAAATCGTTCCAGTTGGATTATGAGGAGAAATTAAAACAAATACTTTAGAATGTTTAAAACATTCCTCTAATAAATGAAAATCAATATGATACTTTCTATTTTCATAAACCAAAGGACATTGATATAATTTTCTGTCATTTAATTTTATCTTGTTTAATATTGGACTATATGAAGGTGATAGAATACATATTCCATCATTTTCTTTTGTAAATGCTCGTATATAAATAGATACGGCTTGGATTATTCTTGGGCAAAATACAATTTTTTCAGAGAGAACAGAATAATGATATTGTTCGAAAATATAATCACTGATTATCTTGTAATAGTCGGCTGGTAATTCAGTATAACCATAAATTCCTAAACGATTAAATTTTTCTAATTCATCTATCATTATCTGAGGGGCTGGAATATCCATATCCGCAACAGACATTGGAATAATATCATTATCTACATTCCATTTAGCACTAAATGTATTTAGACGATCAATAATCACATCAAAATTATAAAAATTATTCATTATTCCTCCTGATGTATAAGGCAAATTTACTTTAGTCAAAGAAGAAAAGAATTAAAATTACTAAAACTACTTTATCTATTACGTTTTTTCACAACTGTGATCCACGCCACAGTTGCAAATAATCAACATAGAAAAATTAAATAACATAATTGATGAAAAGTTAGTTTTTCACAAAAATGCGAAAAATTTCATCACCTAGAGAGGAAAATGTTATGACAACCTATTTCGATAAAATTGAAAAAATCTCCTTTGAGGGAGAAAAATCCACAAATCCTTTTGCTTTCAAACATTATGATGCTAATCAAGTAATTTTAGGTAAAACTATGGCTGAACATTTACGCTTAGCGGTGTGTTATTGGCATACCTTTTGCTGGAATGGGAATGATATGTTTGGGCTAGGTTCTTTGGAGCGAAGTTGGCAGAAAAATCCAAATTTGCTTGCTGGTGCAGAACAAAAAGCCGATATTGCTTTTGAGTTTTTGAATAAGTTAGGCGTGCCTTATTATTGTTTTCATGATGTCGATATTGCACCTGAAGGTAATTCAGTGCGGGAATATGTACAAAATTTTCATCATATTGTTGATATTTTAGAACGCAAACAAGTAGAAACGGGTGTAAAACTCTTATGGGGAACTGCAAATTGTTTTACTAATCCTCGTTATATGTCTGGTGCAGCAACCAATCCTAATCCTGAGGTTTTTGCTTGGGCTGCAACACAAGTGTTTAATGCGATGAATGCCACTCAACGTTTAGGTGGAGAAAATTACGTATTATGGGGTGGACGTGAGGGATATGAAACTTTATTGAATACCGATTTGAAACGTGAACGTGAACAAATTGGTCGTTTTATGCAAATGGTGGTAGAACATAAGCATAAAATTGGGTTTAAAGGTACATTATTAATTGAGCCAAAACCGCAAGAACCAACTAAACATCAATATGATTATGATGTGGCAACAGTGTATGGTTTCCTAAAACAATTTGGTTTAGAAAAAGAAATTAAAGTTAATATTGAAGCTAACCATGCGACGCTTGCTGGCCATACCTTTCAACATGAAATTGCAACAGCTTGTGCATTAGATATTTTTGGCTCAATTGATGCTAATCGTGGCGATTCACAATTAGGCTGGGATACCGACCAATTCCCAAATAGTGTTGAAGAAAACACGTTAGTTATGTATGAAATTTTAAAACATGGTGGTTTTACTACTGGAGGTTTTAATTTTGATGCGAAAATTCGCCGACAAAGTATTGATCCTTATGATTTATTTTACGCTCATATCGGTGCAATTGATGTATTGGCATTATCCTTAAAACGTGCAGCAAAAATGTTACAAGAGGAAACCTTACAAAAAATTGTTAATGAACGCTATGCAGGTTGGAATAGTGAACTTGGTCAGCATATTTTGCAAGGCAAAACTTCACTTGAAACACTTGCGCAACTTGTCCAACAAAAAGATTTAGCACCAAAACCAGTTTCAGGTCAGCAAGAATATTTGGAAAATTTGGTAAACCAAGTTATTTATAGCTAAAAATGAAGCAAAAGTGCGGTTGTATTCCACCGCACTTTTTTATTTTAGGAGACATTATGTATATAGGAATTGATTGTGGCACACAAGGAACAAAGGCAATAGTGCTTGATTCTGTCCAAAAAAAAGTGATTGGAGTTGGTTACGCAAAACATGAATTAATTACACAATCCAATGGAAGACGTGAACAACAACCAAATTGGTGGATTGAGGCATTACAGCAAGCATTACAAATTGCATTGAAACAAGCAAAAAATTCACCGCACTTTTCACCTAATTTAGTGAAGGGAATAGGCATTTCAGGGCAACAACATGGACTGGTAATGTTAGATAAAAACGATCGTCCTCTATATAAGGCTAAGCTTTGGTGTGATACAGAAACCGCTACGGAAAATGATATACTGATCGAAAAATTAGGCGGACAAACAGCCGTATTTGAAAAATTAGGCATCATTTGTCAAACTGGTTACACGGCTTCAAAACTGAGTTGGTTTCGTCAAAATTATCCTGACAAATTTGCCAATATTCGCAAAATTATGCTGCCGCACGATTATCTAAATTATTGGCTAACAGGAAAATTCTGCACTGAATTTGGTGATGCTTCTGGTAGTGGTTATTTCGATGTTGTGAAAAGAGAATGGAAAAGAGAAGTTTTCAAATATCTTGCGCCAGAATTAAATATGGATGAAGTGTTACCAAAATTACTTTCTGCTGAACAAAAAATCGGTGTGATTAAACCTGAAATTGCGACTTTATTTGGTTTTAATGAGAATGTCATCGTCTCCACAGGTGGTGGCGATAATATGATGGGAGCAATTGGTACAGGAAATATTCGAGAAGGGATTGCTACGATGAGTCTCGGTACTTCTGGTACCTTGTATGCTTATACGCAAAAGCCATTACTTAATTTACCACCAATGATCGCAAATTTTTGTTCAAGTAATAATGGCTGGTTACCACTGGTTTGTGTAATGAATATAACCTCCTCAAATAAACAGCTAATGAATTTGCTCAATATTGATATTGAAGAATTAAATCAACTTGCTCAACAAGCATCTATTGGTGCGAATGGCATCACTATTTTGCCATTCTTTAATGGTGAAAGAGTTCCACCTTTACCCAATACAAAAGCGAGCATTTTAGGATTAGATTCAAGTAATTTCACACGAGAAAATCTTTGTCGAGCAATGATGGAAAGTGCTACTTTTACGCTTCGCTATGGCTTAGATTTATTTCGTCAAGCTGGCCTCGAAACCTCACAAATTCGCCTAATTGGAGGTGGCGCGAAAAGCTCATTTTGGCGGAAAATGATTGCTGATGTGATGAATTCTGAAGTGGTATGTTTGCAGGAAGAAGAAGCTGCTGCATTAGGAGGAGCAATTCAAGCTATGTGGGCAAATGGAGAAGGAGAACTGGAATTTTTATGCGAAACCTTCATTCACTTAGATGAAAACTCAAAAGCTTATCCCAACTCATCACAGGTGAAAAATTATCAAAGTGCTTATGAGCGTTATTTAACACATTTATCACAATTATATTAAATAAAATCCCCTATACCGATAAGCTATAGGGGATTTACTACATTAATAATTTATTTTCTATTCAACCATGCCATATATTCAGTCACGCCTTCCGCCACTGTTTTGAATGGTTTATCGTAGCCTGTTGAACGAAGTTTAGTCAAATCTGCTTGCGTATATTCTTGATAACGAGATTTCAAATGCTCTGGGAATGGAATGGTTTCAATCTCGCCTTTACTGTGGAATTTCACTACCGCATCAGCCACCGCACGGAAACTTTCTGCATTTCCTGTACCAAGGTTGTAAATACCCGAAATACCATTTTGCCAACACCAAATATTCACTGCAGCCACATCGCCCACATAAACAAAATCACGGCGGAATCCTTCGCTGCCTGCAAATAATTTTGGATTTTCGCCTTTTAAGATTTGGTTATTCAAGTGGAATGCCACACTCGCCATAGAACCTTTATGATTTTCACGCGGCCCGTAAACATTGAAATAACGGAAACCACATACTGGCGATTTTGCTTCTGGCAAAATGTTGCGTACATATTGATCGAACAAGAATTTAGAATAGCCATAAACATTTAATGGGCCTTCAAATTCACGTTCTTCACGGAATACTTTGGTGTCTCCATAAGTTGCTGCACTTGAGGCATAGAAAAAAGGAATTTCGCGGTCAAGGCAATAATGCAACAACTCCTTAGAATATTCATAGTTATTGTGCATAATGTATTTGCCATCCCATTCCGTAGTCGCAGAACATGCCCCCTCGTGGAATACCGCATCAATATCGCCAAATTCGTCTCCTGCAATAATAGAAGCAATGAAATCTTCTTTATCACAATAATCTGCAATGTCTAAATCAACTAAATTGGCAAATTTCGTGCCATCTTGTAAGTTATCCACCACTAAAATATCTTTGCGCCCTAAATCATTCAATGCTTTGACAATATTGCTGCCAATAAAACCAGCGCCGCCTGTTACGATAATCATAATTCTGTCCTCTTTAAAATAAGTCTGCGTATTGTAATAGATTTTCTACCGCTTAGCCAAAAAACTCTGCGAAAAACAACCGCACTTTTAATCCCCAATAACTCGTTAGGCCGGTCGTAACAAGATCCATTTTGCCTTTACTCAACAACACAATTGTGGGCGTCACATTAATTTGCCATCGTTCTGCAAATTCCCCTTTAGGATCATTAACCGTAGTGAAGTGGTAGTCATGCTTACTTAAATAATCATTTACGTCCGCCTCATTGCCTGAACGTAATGCCACCGATACAACTTGATAGCCTTCGTTTGCTAAAGAATTAATTGCTGGCGAAGTATAACGACAATAACCACACCAAGTTCCCCAAAAATAAAGTAATGTGGGTTTGTTTTGATCAAGACTTTCAAGAGAGAACGTATTCCCTTGAAGATCTTGTAACGTGATTTTATTTATTTCCTCTGACACTACAGGGCGACGAACAAAATCCAGTATGCTAGTTATCACAATAAAAGTTAAAAAGAGGGATAATCCATTCTTGAGTAATTTTTTAATCTTCATTTTATTTATTCCTTATCTTGTTGAGATGATTGTAATTGAGCGTAAAACCATAGTCAAAAATAAAGAATTTTTGCTACAATAGGTAAAACATAAATAAAAGGAGGAAAATCATGACACCGAATCAACTTGCTCAATATATCGATCACACCGCACTTACCGCAGAAAAAAATGAACAAGATATTTCGATACTCTGTAATGAAGCGATTGAACACGGATTTTATTCTGTATGTATCAATTCTGGTTATATTCCACTCGCTAAAGAAAAACTTGCTGGCTCAAATGTAAAAATTTGCACCGTAGTTGGCTTCCTTTTGGGGGCGAATTTAACCTCAGTCAAAGCATTTGAAACACAAGAATCCATTAAAGCAGGTGCAGATGAAATTGATATGGTAATCAATGTAGGTTGGATAAAATCGCAAAAATGGAATGCAGTAAAACAAGATATTCAAGCGGTATTTAATGCTTGTAATGGCACGCCATTAAAAGTGATTTTAGAAACTTGTTTGCTCACTAAAGATGAAATAGTGAAAGCCTGTGAAATTTGTAAAGAAATCGGCGTGGCTTTTGTTAAAACATCAACGGGTTTCAACAAAGGCGGCGCAACTGTAGAAGATGTTGCATTGATGAAACAAACGGTCGGCAATATTGGTGTTAAAGCATCAGGCGGTGTGCGTGATACTGAAACTGCACTTGCAATGATTAAGGTGGGTGCGACTCGCATTGGTGCAAGTGCTGGCATTGCAATTATTAGCGGTACTCAAGACACTCAAAGCACTTACTAATCCTTTCACGCGTGGTATTCTTTCCATGCGTTTTTACATATTCGACAATTTCTGCAGCAAACGATCCATTGCTCGATAGCCCAAGGCCTCCGCCAAGTGCGGTTGAGAAATTTGTTGTTCTCCTTGTAGATCGGCAATGGTTCGAGAAACTTTCAAAATACGATGATAAGCCCGAACAGAAAGCCCCAGTTTATTCAGTGCTTTTTCAAGGAAAAAGGCATCTTTATCATTTAACTTGCAATCACGCTCAATCTCTTTACTGTTCAAATAAGCGTTAATTTTCCCTGCTCTTTCCATTTGAATCTCACGCACTTTTAACACTTTTTCACGAACTTGCGCGCTGGTTTCGCCACGATCACCTGTATTTTGTAAGCTGCCTTGTGGCAATAAAGGCACTTCAATAGATAAATCAAAACGATCTAAAAATGGCCCTGAAAGTCGATTCAAATAACGCATAATTTGCTGCGGTGAAGTACGGTTATGTGTCCCAGTATAATGGCCTGTGGGGCTTGGATTCATTGCAGCCACCAATTGAAAACGAGCCGGAAATTGAATTTTGGCATTGGCTCTAGAAATAATAATCTCACCACTTTCCAAAGGCTGACGTAGTGCATCTAACACTTTTCGTTCAAACTCTGGAAGTTCATCAAGAAAAAGTACCCCATTTGTTGCTAAGGATATTTCGCCTGGTTTTGGGATCGTTCCGCCACCAACTAAAGCTGGCATTGATGCACTATGATGTGGTGCGCGAAAAGGACGTTGCTTCCAATTATGAAAATTTAACTCGTTTTGAACTAAACTCGTTACAGATGCTGTTTCTATCGCTTCTAAATCTGTCATTTCAGGTAAAAGCCCTGTCAAACGGCTGGCTAACATGGTTTTTCCTGTACCCGGTGGGCCAAGAAAGAGCAAATTATGCTGCCCCGCTGCGGCAATGGTCAATGCTCGTTTAGCGTGCTGTTGTCCAATAATATCCGTTAAATCTAACGTATTTTTACCTGAAAAATTTACCGCACTTTCTTTCACAATTTCAGTGGCGAGGGGTAATTTTTCCTGACCATTGAGAAATTGCACTACATCTAAAAGCGTTTGTGCAAAATAAGTATTTTGATCAGACACGAGCGAGGCTTCATTAGCATTTTGTTTCGCGATAATTAACTCTCGCTTTGACTTTTGTGCTGCAAGAATAGCGGGAATCACACCATGTACGCCACGCAATTGTCCCGTCAGCGCAAGTTCAGCCACAAATTCAAATTGCTTTAAACGGCTTGCATCAAGCTGATCCGATGCAGCTAAAATTCCGATAGCAATAGGCAAATCAAATCGCCCACCTTCTTTCGGTAAATCCGCAGGGGCGAGATTCACTGTGATACGCTTGGCTGGGTATTTAAATTGTGCATTCATCAACGCACTACGCACCCGGTCTTGTGCCTCTTTCACGGTTTTTTCTGGCAAACCAACAAGTGTAAATCCTGGTTTTCCGTTGCTTAAATGCACCTCAATGGTGACTAGCGGCGCTTGCACACCCATAGAAGCACGGCTGTAAACAATAGCAAGGGACATGATAATCCTTAAAGTGCGGTAAAAATGAAGATAGTTTTTGCACTATAAAAAAAGCACGTAATGAAATCATTCATTCCGTGCTTTTTTTGCGATCTAGATCGCAAAATTCATATTTTATTTCGCAAAAAGTGGCGAAAACCAAAAATCTAATTTCGCCGCCAATTTATCAATACCAATTTTATTTTGTGCAGAAAAAGCCTCAACTTGTATATCGCCTTGAAATGGAAGAATTGCTTCACGCACCATTTTTACTTGTTTACTACGTGCGCTTTGGCTCAATTTATCGGCTTTAGTTAGCAATAAAAGTACTGGTAAATCTGCGGAAACCGCCCATTCAATCATTTGTTGGTCAAGATCCTTAAGCGGATGGCGAATATCCATCAACACAACCAATCCCGCCAAACATTCTCGTTTTTGCAAATATTCGCCCAAGGATTTTTGCCATTGGATTTTCATTTGCTCTGGCACTGCGGCATAGCCATAACCCGGTAAATCTACCAATTTACAATTAGGCTCTACTTCAAATAAGTTAATCAATTGCGTGCGCCCCGGTGTTTTTGAGGTGCGCGCTAAATTTTTTTGATTGGTTAATGCATTAAGTGCGGTTGATTTTCCTGCATTTGAACGACCCGCAAACGCAATTTCAATGCCCGTATCTTCAGGAATGGAACGAATATTCGGCGCGCTCGTTAAAAAGTGGGTTTTGTGGTAATTAAGTTTAATTTCAGACATAAGTATTCCTTTTAAAAATTGTGTTTAGAATAGCATAAATGGAAAATTTCCTGAAATTATGTCAAAATTCTCTCTGAAATTATAATCAATTAATGGCAATCCAGATGACAACAAAAACAACTTACCAATGGCCTCAATCTAAGGATATTTATCCATATCGACCAGGGCGTTTTGATGCACCAAAACATTGGCGTTATAACTTACGTAGCTTTTTAAATCGTGGTTCAATTCGTCGCTTTGAACAATTTATCAATCAATATCCTTTTCTCGTCGATATTTTTAATACGCACTTGGATTATAGTTATCCTGTTGCTTGTCGTTTTTTAGATAAGCGTTTTAACGCATCACAACGTTTTCATGCCGTTTGTGAGAATCTTTTATTTTTACCCGAAAAACTTACCGCACTTTCTACGCCGTTATGGGAAAAACCATTAAGTTTTGGCGAAGTCATTCCTGATTTTGAAATGACATTAAGCATGACAACCCATCAACCAATGGAAGGATATTGGGTATTGGAGCTATGGCATAAACCAAGAAATGAATTAGTTTATTTGCTTACTTTTGCCAAATTAGGCGATGCGTTGCTTATTGCTGTTGTACAAGGGCCAAATTTTGAAGGCTCAAAGGAAATGGTGAAACAACTAACCAAATTATGCCACGGTTTACGCCCTGCCTATTTAATGGTTGAAACCATGAAATCACTCACAAAAATACTAGGCTACAATAAATTGCTGGGCATTCCACAAAAATACCAAAATAAATCTCGTTTCATCCAAAGCAAACAATATACAGTGGACTATGATGCAATTTTTGGCGAATCAGGCGGAGAATTAAAAGATTACTGGGAATTGCCTTTAGAAATGGATAGAAATCTGGATGATATTCCAAGTAAAAAACGTTCCATGTATCGTAAACGTTATGCGATGCTAGATGATTTGGCTAAGGTAATTGAAGAAAAGTTAGGATTGTAAAAGTAAAAAGTGCGGTGAATTTTAACCGCACTTTTTGTTTTATAAGACTTTCAAGCAAGCCACAAAATGGCTGTTGTTTTGGCTGGTGAAAGGTGGTTTTTGTTTCGCACAATTCTCATCAGCCTTTAGACAGCGAGTACGAAATACGCAACCAGACGGTGGATTAATTGGCGAAGGCAAATCACCTTCAAGTAATTCGATGGATTTATTGCGTTCCAATTTTGGATCGGGGATCGGAACAGCAGACATTAAGGCTTTGGTATAAGGATGTTTGGTATCGTTATATACTTCCACATCGCTGCCTAATTCCATTGCATTGCCTAAATACATCACTAATACGCGGTCAGAAATATGTTTTACTACCGCTAAATCATGGGCGATAAAAATTAAGGAAAGCCCCATTTCTTTTTGCAGGGATTTCAATAAATTCACCACTTGAGCCTGAATCGACACATCTAACGCTGAAACGGGCTCATCACAAATGATCATTTTGGGCTCAATGATTAACGCACGAGCAATACCGATACGCTGACATTGACCACCAGAAAATTCATGTGGGTAGCGGTTAATCAAGTTCGGTAAAAGCCCAACTTTCAACATCATAGCTTGCACTTTTTCTTTCACTTCGGCGGCACTTAAGTGCGGTTGGTAGATCTTTAATGGCTCAGCAATGATTTCGCCAATATTCATTCGCGGATTGAGAGAGGCTAGTGGGTCTTGGAAAATCATTTGAATATCTTTACGCGTTTCTTTCCATTGTTTCGCTGATTGTTTTCGTAAATGTTTACCAAGCCACAAGATTTCCCCTTCACTCGCTTCGACTAAACCGATAATAGCGCGTGCAAGTGTGGATTTACCGCAACCAGATTCACCTACTACGCCGAGAGTTTCACCTGCGTAAAGTTTAAAAGACACATCCTTCACCGCTTTTAAGGTTTGCGGTTTGGCGAAGAAAAGGGATTTATCATTTTTAATTTTAAAACTGACGCCTAAGTGATTGACTTCAAGGAGTAATTCTTTGTTGTTTGAGACTGTCATAGGTTAAATTTCTCCGCTGATAACCAACAATTACGTAATTGACCGTGATTAAATGTAGTCAGTTTTGGCGCAATTTGGCATTGTTCGGTAGCAAATTGGCAACGAGGTGAGAATGGACAACCTTTTGGCAAATGCAATAAATTCGGTGGATTGCCAGGAATGGTTACCAGGTGTTCTTCATTGCCGTCTAAGCGAGGAATCGCATCCATTAAGCCTATGGAATAGGGATGGGTTGGATAATAGAAAATTTGTTCCGATGTGCCGTATTCCATGGTTCGTCCAGCATACATCACCATGACTTGATCGCAGATACCAGCCACTACCCCAAGATCATGGGTAATCATAATAATCGCAGTATTAAATTCGTGTTTTAACTCATTTAACAAAGTCATGATTTGTGCTTGAACGGTCACATCCAAAGCGGTTGTTGGTTCATCTGCAATGAGTAGTTTGGGACGGCATAATAAGGCCATCGCAATCATCACCCGTTGACGCATACCGCCAGAAAACTCGTGCGGATACATGCCCATGCGTTTTTTAGCTTCTGGCATTTTAACTGCGTCTAACATTTTCACGGATTCGGCAAAGGCAGTTTGTTTATCATAGCCCTTGTGCAATTGCAGCACTTCCATGAGTTGTTCACCGATTTTCATGTAAGGATTTAGCGACGTCATTGGATCTTGGAAAATCATGGAAATTTGCTCGGCGCGGATTTTATTCAATTCAGCATTCGGTAAATTAACTAATTCTTTCCCTTCAAAAATGGCAGAGCCTTCCACTTCACCGTTGGCTGCCAATAAACCCATTAAAGCAAAGGCTGTTTGTGACTTGCCTGATCCACTTTCGCCTACGATGCCCAGCGTGCTTCCTGCATTCAGCGTGAAGTTTAAGTCATTCACTGCTGTGACGACGCCATCTGGTGTTTTGAAGCGAACGTAGAGATTTTTTACATCTAATAAAGGATTCATTATTCGCTCCTATCTATCTTTCGGATCGAGTGCATCACGCAACCCGTCACCGATAAAGTTAAAACAAAATAGGGTAAGGCAAAGGAAAAATGCCGGGAAAATTAATAACCAAGGCGACACTTCCATTTGTGCAGCACCATCACTTAAGAGTGCGCCCCAACTACTCATCGGTTCTTGAGTTCCTAATCCTAAGAAGCTTAAGAATGATTCAAATAGAATGAGTCCAGGCACTTCAAGCGAGGCATAAACTGCCACTAAGCCTAATACATTCGGAATAATGTGTTTCAAAATGATTTGGCGACGAGGTACGCCACAAACGATGGCGGCTTCGACGAATTCTTTATTTTTTAGGCTGAGGGTTTGTCCGCGTACAATACGTGCAAGACCAAGCCAGGCAATGGCCCCGATAGCGATAAAAATTAAGAAAATGTTTTGGCCAAAAAGGGTCACCAACAAAATCACGAAAAACATAAATGGAAATGAGCTAAGAATTTCCAAAAAGCGCATCATCAGCATATCTGTTTTACCGCCTACATAACCGGAAATAGCCCCATAAATTGTGCCGATAGTGACGGAAATGAAAGCACCAGCAATACCGACCAATAATGAAATACGTCCACCGATAGCAGTACGTACCAACAAGTCTCGACCTGAGGCATCGGTACCGAAGAAGTGATAGCCTTCCATTGTTGGTGCGGCGCTCATCATATTCCAATCGGTATCTTCATAGGTAAATGGGAAGAACCAAGGCGCTACGGTGATAAATATAATAATAAACGCCAAAATAATCAGACTGACAACGGCCGCTTTGTTGCGGAAAAAACGGCGTTTCGCATCTTGCCATAGGCTGCGGCCTTCCAGTTGCATTTCTTCAATACGGTCAGCCACTTGTTCCACAAAATCCGCATTTTTCTGATTAATCGGCTGAGTACGATAATCTGTCATAACTTATCCTTAATAACGAATTTTTGGATCGATGATGGCGTATAAAATATCCACAATCGCATTAAATAAAATGGTTAATGTCCCCACTAAAATGGTGAGGCTCAAAACTAAAGAGTAATCGCGGTTCAATGCGCCGTTTACAAATAATAATCCCATGCCAGGTAAACCAAATACGCTTTCGATGACCATTGAGCCGGTAATAATCCCTACGAAAGCAGGTCCTAAATAGGTTATCACGGGTAAAAGTGCGGGACGCAAAGCATGTTTTAAAATGATTCTCGACATGGAAAGTCCTTTAGCTTTGGCGGTTCGAATAAAGTTGGAATGTAACACTTCAATCATCGAACCACGCATGATACGCGCAATCCCTGCAACATAAGCGATAGTTAAGGAGGCTACAGGTAAGATCATGTATATGGCGGTACCGCCGTTCCAACCGCCAGCTGGCAGCCATCCTAGATAAATGGCGAAAATTAGCACTAAAATAGGTGCAAATACGAAGCTTGGCATAATGACCCCAAGCATTGAGAAACTCATCAAAATATAATCCCAACGGCTATTTTGATTCAGAGCGGCGAGCGTACCTGCTGTTACTCCTAGCACGACTGCAAAGGCGAAGGCCACCATGCCCAATTTTATGGAAACAGGGAAAGCTGACGCGATTAAATCATTGACTGATTGGTCTTTATATTTAAAAGAGGGACCAAAATCTCCTTTGGAAAGATTTTCTAAATAAAGGAAATATTGTTTATATAATGGTTCATTTAAATGATACTTCGCTTCGATATTAGCCATGACTTCTGGCGGATAAGCGCGTTCAGAAGTGAACGGGCTGCCAGGGGCAAGACGCATCAAAAAGAAAGAAAAAGTAATTAAAATAAACAGCGTCGGCAAGGCTTCCAACAGCCGTTTAAAAATAAACTTGAGCATAACAACTCCAACCAAAATGGGCGAAAAGTGCGGTCAAAAAATACGACGATTTTTAACCGCACTTAAATACGAGCAACGAATTAATGTTTAATAATATAAAGATTGCGTAAGTAAATATGATCTTGTGGATCTTTGCCTGAATAACCTTTTACGTAAGGTTTCACTAAGCGTGGATTTACATAGTTAAAGATTGGTACGATACCGTAATCTTTTGCAAGAATTTCTTCGGCTTTCGCATAAGCTTTTGCACGACCTTCTGCATCAGTTGCTGCGTAAGATTCTGCCATCGCTTTATCATATTCTGGGTTCGCGTATTTCGCGGTATTGTTACTAGAATTAGATAAGAAATAGTTGCCGAATGTTGTTGCTTGGTTGTAATCCGCACTCCATCCTGCACGTGCCGCATCGTAACGACCTGCACGACGGCTATCAATGTAAGTTTTCCACTCTTGGTTTTCTAATTTCACGTCAATCAAACCTTTGGTGTTCGCTTTCCACATAGATGCTGCAGCGATCGCCACTTTTTTGTGGTTTTCATTGGTATTGTAAAGAATGCTGAATTTCAACGGATTCGCTTTACTGTAACCAGCTTCTTCTAAGAGTTTAATGGCTTCTTCATTACGTTGTGCCATCGGTTCTTTTGAATAAGCAGGTTGTTGAATGAGATGGCCTTCTTCGATGTAAGTTGGAGTAAACACATAGGTTGGTGTTTGACCTTGGCCCAATACTTTATCGGTGATCACATTACGATCAAGGGATAAGTTCAAGGCTTTACGAATATTCACGTTATCAAAAGGTGCTTTCTTATTGTTTAATTCATAAGAATAAGTTCCTAGGGTACGAGTAACGTATACTTCGCCTGGCAATTCTTTTTGTAATTTAGCGAATTGTTCTGGCGGTAAACCATAACTGGTCATGTCTAAATCGCCCGCACGATAACGCGCTACATCGGTACTTGGGTTTTCAATGGCGAGGAATGTCGCGCTATTGATTACGGTTTCTTTATCGTTCCAATAAAGTGGGTTACGTTCAAATTCGATTTTTTCGTTAATGATGTGGTTAGCCAGCTTATACGCACCGTTACCCACGTAGTTTTCTTTTTTCACCCATGCATCACCCAATTTTTCGACTACTTTTTGTGGTAATGGCAATAAGGATTGGTGAGTCGTTAAACTGACTGCATAAGGCACAGGATTGGTTGCATGAACCACAAAGGTGTAATCATCTTTTGCTTCCACGCCTAATTCAGCCGGTTTTTTCTTACCGTCAATAATGTCTTGCGCATTTTCAACTTGTAAATAACTTAAGTAACTCGCATAAGGTGCAGCAGTTGCAGGATCCACTAAACGACGCCACGCAAACACGAAATCGTGTGCAGTAACAGGATCTCCGTTTGACCATTTAGCATCTTTACGTAAATGGAATGTCCAGGTTTTGAAGTCAGGTGTATTTTCCCAGCTTTCAGCCACACCCGGTTGAAGTTTACCTTCAGAGTCTGAGGTGACTAAGCCTTCAAGTAATTGATAAGCAACGTTAGATTCTGGCACACCTTCGGTTTTGTGTGGGTCAAAACTTTGTGGTTCAGCTCCGTTATTGATGACGATATGTTGTTTTTCATCTAATTGTGTTCCTTCAGGCACTATAACTGCTTGTGCAGAATAGGAAAGAGCAAGAGCGATTGCAGAGAAGAGTAGTTTGTGTTGCATTTGAGCCTCCTTGTCATTAGGCAATATTTTTATAAAAAGTCTTCTACTTATTAGCTCAAAAATTCATTTTTGTAAAGATTTGTCAGGAAATTATTTGAAGAAAAATTGAGTTTTGTGAGTTGTGTCTAATAAATCGCTAAAAAAATTGCTAAAAGTGATGATATGAGAGGGGGGAATCTAGGATGTATTGATTTTTCCTATTGTAAATATTTTCCTACATAAATTACCCTTTTAATGCTAATTGTGCTATCGTAACCTGATTAGATTTAAACAAGTCCATTCAAGGAGAATACAATGACAACACAGTTAGATTCACTTCGTAATATGACCGTCGTCGTAGCTGATACTGGCGATATTGATGCAATCAAAAAATACCAACCACAAGATGCAACAACAAACCCATCTTTAATTTTAAGTGCTTCAGCATTACCACAATATGCACCATTAATTGATGAAGCGATTGCTTATGCAAAAGCTCAAAGTGCGAATAAAGCACAGCAACTTATTGATGCAGAAGATAAATTAGCGGTAAATATTGGTTTAGAAATTTTAAAAATCGTTCCGGGACGTATTTCTACTGAAGTGGATGCTCGCCTTTCTTACGATACCCAAGCAACGGTTGAAAAAGCACGTAAATTAATCGCACTTTATAATGCAGCTGGCATCTCAAATGATCGTATTTTGATTAAAATCGCTTCCACATGGCAAGGTATCCGAGCTGCAGAAATCCTTGAAAAAGAAGGCATTAACTGTAACTTAACCTTATTATTCTCTGAAGCGCAAGCTCGTGCTTGTGCAGAAGCGGGCGTTTACTTAATTTCGCCATTTGTAGGTCGTATTTTAGACTGGTACAAAGCAAACTCCGACAAAAAAGAATATGCGCCAGCAGAAGACCCAGGCGTTATTTCTGTTACCAAAATCTATAATTACTACAAAGAATATGGCTACAACACCGTTGTGATGGGCGCAAGTTTCCGTAATGTAGGCGAAATTACTGAACTTGCAGGTTGCGATCGCTTAACTATTGCACCGGCGTTACTGAAAGAATTACAAGAAAATTCAACCGCACTTATACGCAAACTAGAATACAAAGGCGAAGTAAAAGCGAAACCACAACCATTAACAGAAGCTGAGTTCTACTGGCAACATAACAGCGATGCTATGGCTGTTGAAAAATTAGCAGAGGGTATTCGTAAATTTGCTATTGACCAAGAAAAATTGGAAACCATGCTTTCAGCAAAACTTTAATCTATAATTCAATATAAAAAATAACCGCACTTCAATCTGCTCTTGAATTAGTTAAAGAAAATATTTAACTAATTTGAGTGCAGATTTTTTATTTATTAAGATATAAAAGTGCGGTAAAAATTCGGTGTATTTTTGTTTATTTACTCCTAGCGGCAATAGATAATGGTTACAGAAATATTATTAAGTAATACATTTTCATAACAAAATAGATGAAATTTATTATAAAAATATTTTAATAAAGATAAATTATATTTTTAATTTATACTAAATTAGTAGTTAGAATTTTAACTTGCGATAATCAGATAAAAGTGGTAGTTCTCTTAAGATTTTATACATTCCAGAATGACTACCATTTGATATATGATTATAAATTAGCTTAATAAATCACTTAATTTCTTAATTAAGATAATTTTTCTTTCCTCAAAGAATTGATCAAAATTACCAATAGATAAGTTCACATCAGGTATAAAGATGGTTGTCGAAAAAAGAGGTTATATTAGATTTTGCATTTTTATCTACCATTCTTCAAGAGAAGCATCTTTTTTTCGATGTATTTTCATCAAGCCATTGTAAGTTATAAATAGAATTATAATTTTTATCAGCTTTTTGAGTTAATAGTAACTCCTTAATAAATTTATCATTGATAGATTAATTTACCATCCAGCTTGTGACTGCGATAAAAATAGCAAAGATGCAAAACCAAATTATGTGGAGTTTTGTGCTTTTACGATTGACTTCTTCATTATGTAAGCGTCGAGCTTCTAATCTTTGTTTGTACATCTCTAGATCTTTTTGTTTGAAAGAGAAGCCGCAATTAGGGCAATTTTCTGCATTTTCACTAATCTTTTTTCTGCATTCAGGGCATCCTGTTAAGGACATATTTGCTTTTATACCTATTCAATTACTTATTTATTAGCATTTTAATGGATGTTTTAGATTTTACAAATGTGATACAAGTCACAAATCTTATAAAAATCTTTAAATTCAATTTTGATTTGACGTAATTTGAAATAGAATACAGCCGCTTGTTTAGGGCATATAAATACTTTTACTTTATTTTTTGAGGAGCCTTCCTATGTTATGGTTTTTCTTTTGTGTAGCCGTGTTGATTATCGGTTACTTTATTTATGGAAAAATTATCGAAAAAATTTTTGTGATTAATCCAAAACGTCAAACACCTGCTTACCAAGTAAATGATGGTGTGGACTATATGCCAATGTCTAAAACGAAAATTTGGCTAATTCAATTGTTAAATATTGCGGGAACAGGCCCTATTTTTGGCCCTATTCTTGGTGCATTATATGGACCTGTTGCAATGCTTTGGATTGTTATTGGTTGTATTTTTGCGGGCGCAGTACACGATTATTTCTGTGGTATGTTAAGTATTCGTCACGGTGGCGCAACAATGCCATATTTGGCGGGTAAGTTTTTAGGTCGTCCCGTTAAAGTCTTTATCAATACATTAGCACTTGTGTTGCTTTTACTTGTCGGTGTTGTGTTTGTGGCAAGCCCAGCTCAATTAATGGGTACCATTACAATGGATGTATTTGGTGCTTCGCAAAGTGCGTTAGTGCTTGGTGATGCAGAGGCAGTTCATCATTCTGTTGAAGCTGGTGGGATTAAAGTATGGGGAATGGATAAAGCAACAGTGGTTGCTCTGTGGACAGCAATTATTTTTGCTTATTATATTCTTGCAACCTTACTTCCAGTTGATAAGATTATTGGTCGAATTTATCCACTCTTTGGTGCGTTATTACTCTTTATGTCAGTTGGTATGGTATACGGATTAGTTGTTTCACATTTTAGTGCAACAGATCCAATTGAGTTTTTCCGTACAATCAATGCTGATGGCGAGGGTTTAACTTGGGCGAAATTTACACAAAATTTCCAAGTGAAAGGTGATGTTCCAATTTGGCCACTTTTATTCTTAACTATCTCTTGTGGCGCATTATCAGGTTTCCACGCAACGCAAACTCCATTAATGGCGCGTTGTACAGAAAATGAAAGTGAAGGTCGCTTCATTTTCTACGGTGCAATGATTACTGAGGGGGTAATTGCATTAGTATGGTGTATGGTTGGTCTTGCATTCTATGAAAATCCACAAGCGTTACAAGATGCAATTTCAGCAGGTTCTCCATCTAAAGTTGTGTATGATAGTTCGTTACATTTCTTAGGTTTTATTGGTGGTATTTTTGCCATATTAGGCGTGATTGTTCTTCCTATTACTTCTGGCGATACTGCATTCCGTGCTGCGCGTTTACAGATAGCCGAAATTTTTAATGTTGATCAACGTTCATTACCTAAACGTTTATTAATTGCTGTGCCGTTGTTTGTATTAGGTTATTTTATTTCAACCATTGATTTCAGCGTATTATGGCGTTATTTCACTTGGGCAAACCAAATGACAGCAATGGTAATGTTATGGACTGCAGCGGGATATTTATATCGTTATCATAAATTCCACTGGGTTGCGTCTCTTCCTGCGTGGTTTATCACAACAGTATGTGCAACTTATTTGTTCTACAACAAAATTGGTTTCGGCTTAGATTATCAGCTTTCTGTGTATCTTGGTTTAGCAACAACCATCGTTTGTATCGTATTGTTCTTCACAATGCTTAAACCATTAGGTACGCGAGATGAAGAAGCTTATATAAATAATTAGTCAATAAAATTTGATGAAAAAAGCCGTTTGAATTGTTTATTCAAACGGCTTTTTTATTTTGATAAAAATCAGTTGCTTTAATGTGGAATTACTTGCAAGTTGAGCGAACAAATTATAAACTTGCCAGAAGTGGAGAAAAGTGGTGTTTTGTGGAGATTTTTAGAGATTTTCTAAAAATAAGTTCAATTTTTAAGGCGTAATATGTTTCGTGGTGCAACGGCGGTTAATTTAGATTCTAAGGGACGTGTAGCGATTCCAACTCGCTATCGCGCTGAAATTCTTGAAAAGAACCAAGGGAAAATGGTTTGTACTGTAGATATTCGCCAACCCTGTCTTTTACTTTATCCCCTTGATGAATGGGAAAAAATCGAACAAAAACTTCTCGCACTTTCTAACTTTGATCCTACCCAACGCCGTTTGCAGCGAGTAATGCTTGGCCATGCCACTGAATGTGAGATGGATGCTCAGGGTCGTATTTTGCTTAGTGGGCCATTACGCCAACACGCAAAATTAGAAAAAGGTTTAATGTTGGTAGGGCAACTTAATAAATTTGAAATTTGGAGCGATGTAGAATGGCATACTCAAATTGCAGAGGATATAGAAATTGGCTCCAGCACAGATTTTGCTGCTGATGCGTTAAATGATTTCTCATTATAGAAAATAATGTAGTACTTTTATCTTAAATTTATGAATAGCGAAAATTCCTTTTCTTCATCTGAACATATTACAGTTTTACTTCACGAAGCCGTGAATGGCTTGGCATTGAAGGAGAATGGCATTTATATTGATGGTACTTTTGGGCGTGGGGGGCATTCTCGGTTTATCCTTTCTCAACTTTCTTCTAATGGTCGTTTGATAGCTGTAGATCGCGATCCTCGTGCTATTGCAGAAGCACACAAAATCCAAGACTCGCGTTTTCAGATTGAACATAACAGCTTTTCGCATATTCCTGAAATTTGTGACAAATTAAATTTAGTGGGCAAAATTGACGGTATTTTGCTTGATCTTGGTGTGTCTTCCCCTCAGCTTGATGAAGCAGAACGTGGTTTTAGTTTTATGAAAGATGGCCCGCTTGATATGCGTATGGATACAACTCAAGGTTTATCTGCTGAAGAATGGTTAAAACAAGTGTCCATTGAGGATTTAACTTGGGTGTTGAAAACTTTTGGCGAAGAGCGTTTCGCTAAACGTATTGCCACTGCTATTGTTGATTTCAATAAAAGTGCGGTAAAAAATAGCACAGAATTTTTATCGCGTACCAGTCAATTGGCGGAACTTATTTCACAGGCAGTTCCTTTTAAAGATAAACATAAACATCCTGCGACGCGTAGTTTCCAAGCTATTCGTATTTTTATTAATTCGGAATTAGATGAATTAGAAAGTCTGCTTAATTCTGCGTTAGATATGTTAGCACCAGAAGGTCGTTTATCAATTATTAGTTTCCATTCTTTAGAAGATAGAATGGTGAAACATTTTATGAAAAAACAAAGTAAGGGCGAGGATATTCCCAAAGGTTTACCATTGCGAGAAGATCAAATTCAGCGTAATCAAAAATTAAGAATTATTGGTAAAGCCATTCAGCCAAGTGATGCAGAAATTCAAGCAAATCCTCGTTCAAGAAGTGCCATATTACGTGTGGCAGAGAGAATTTAGCGATGTCTGAAAATAATAAGCCTCGTTATCCGTTACAGCAGATTTTAGTCGAAGATTTATTTTCTTCAAATAAGTTAGTGGTGTTGCTGTTAATAGGGATTTTAGTTTCTGCAATGGGAACGATTTGGATAACCCATAAAACTCGCCAATTAATTTCTGAAAATGGAATGTTAATTTTACAGCGTCAAGCACTTGAGAATGAATACCGTAATTTACAAGTGCAGGAAGCTACGGAAGGGGATAGCACGCGTGTAGAATCTATTGCGATTAGTACATTAAAAATGAAAGTTGTTTCTTCAGAGCAAGAAGTTGAAATTAGAGAATAATAGGTAAAAAAATGGTGAAATTTAATTCCTCGCGTAAATCAGGTAAGTCAAAAAAAACAATTAGAAAATTGACCGCACCTGAAACTGTAAAGCAAAACAAGTCTCAAAAGGTGTTTGAAAAATGCTTTATGCGTGGACGTTATATGCTTTCTACGGTTCTTATTTTACTCGGTCTGTGTGCTTTAGTCGCACGAGCAGCTTATGTTCAATCTATTAATGCCGATACGTTATCAAATGAAGCGGATAAGCGTTCTTTGCGTAAAGATGAAGTATTATCGGTGCGTGGTTCTATTTTAGATCGTAATGGTCAGCTTTTATCTGTAAGCGTGCCGATGAGCGCGATTGTGGCAGATCCAAAAACGATGTTGAAGGAAAATTCGCTTGCGGATAAAGAACGAATTGCAGCTTTAGCCGAAGAATTAGGTATGACTAAAAATGATTTAGTGAAAAAAATTGAGAAAAATTCTAAATCTGGTTATTTGTATTTAGCACGTCAAGTTGAATTAAGTAAAGCTAACTATATTCGTAAATTAAAAATTAAGGGTATTATTTTAGAAACAGAGCATCGCCGTTTTTATCCTCGTGTAGAAGAAGCTGCACACGTGGTGGGTTATACGGATATTGATGGAAATGGTATTGAAGGCATTGAGAAAAGTTTTAATTCCCTGCTTGTTGGTAAAGACGGTTCACGTACTGTTCGTAAAGATAAACGAGGAAATATTGTTGAACATATCTCCGATGAGAAAAAATATGATGCACAAGATGTTACCTTAAGTATCGATGAAAAATTGCAATCTATGGTGTATCGTGAGATTAAAAAGGCGGTGTCTGAGAATAATGCAGAATCTGGTACTGCGGTGTTAGTTGATGTTCGTACTGGGGAAGTGTTAGCTATGGCGACTGCGCCCTCTTATAATCCAAACAACCGTGTCGGCGTGAAATCAGAGTTAATGCGTAACCGTGCAATTACCGATACTTTTGAGCCAGGTTCTACGGTAAAACCTTTCGTTGTTTTAACCGCACTTCAACGAGGTGTAGTTAAACGAGATGAAATTATTGATACTACGTCCTTTAAATTAAGCGGTAAAGAAATTGTGGACGTTGCACCACGTGCTCAGCAAACTTTAGACGAGATTTTAATGAACTCTAGTAACCGTGGTGTAAGTCGTCTTGCATTACGTATGCCACCTAGCGCATTAATGGAAACTTATCAAAATGCAGGTTTAAGTAAACCGACAGATTTAGGCTTGATCGGAGAACAAGTTGGGATTTTGAATGCAAATCGTAAACGCTGGGCAGATATTGAGCGTGCAACAGTCGCTTATGGTTATGGTATTACTGCGACACCTTTACAAATTGCTCGTGCCTATGCAACCCTTGGTAGTTTCGGTGTTTATCGCCCGCTTTCTATCACTAAAGTTGATCCGCCAGTTATTGGGAAACGGGTTTTCTCTGAAAAAATAACTAAAGATATTGTGGGAATTTTAGAGAAAGTAGCAATTAAAAATAAACGCGCAATGGTGGAAGGCTACCGTGTCGGCGTAAAAACAGGTACGGCACGTAAGATTGAAAATGGACATTATGTAAATAAATATGTGGCATTTACTGCGGGTATTGCACCAATTAGTGATCCTCGTTATGCATTAGTGGTTTTGATCAATGATCCAAAAGCAGGAGAATATTATGGTGGTGCGGTTTCTGCCCCTGTATTCTCTAACATTATGGGCTATGCGTTACGTGCAAATGCTATTCCGCAAGATGCTGAAGCAGCTGAAAACACAACAACGAAAAGTGCAAAACGAATTGTTTATATTGGCGAACACAAGAATCAAAAAGTGAATTAAGGAAAAATTATGAAAAAACTCACCGCACTTTTTAATTTGCCTGAATTAAAGAATGATATAGAACTCCATAATATGGTGTTAGATAGCCGTAAGGTTAAAGCTGGCGATCTTTTTGTGGCGATAAAAGGTCATCAGGTGGATGGAAATCAATTTATTGATTCTGCTCTTCATTCTGGTGCGAGTGCGGTGGTTTCTGAGACAGAATTATCTAGCGAGCATTTAACTGTGGCGTTTATCAGGAATGTGCCGGTAGTTAAATATTATCAACTTGCACGTCATCTTTCGTCCTTAGCTGATGTTTTTTATGATTCGCCCTCTAAAAATTTAACCCTTGTTGGCGTTACAGGAACAAATGGCAAAACCACTATTTCTCAATTATTAGCGCAATGGGCGGAATTATTGGGGCATCGTGCGGCTGTGATGGGAACCATTGGTAATGGACTTTTGGGGCAAATTGTAGAAGCTAAAAATACGACAGGTTCAGCAGTAGAAATTCAGTCATCTCTTTCAACTTTCAAACACGCAGGTGCAGATTTTACCTCTATTGAAGTTTCATCACACGGTTTGGCGCAGCATCGTGTAGAAGCCTTGCATTTTAAAGCGGCAATTTTCACGAATTTAACCCGTGATCATCTAGATTATCATCAATCTATGGAAAATTATGCTGCGGCGAAGAAACGCTTGTTCACTGAATTAGATACCCAAATTAAAGTGATTAATGCTGATGATGAAATTGGATACCAATGGCTAACTGAACTACCTGATGCTATTGCCGTAAGTATGAATGCGGATTTTAAAGTAGGTTCACACCAATGGATGAAAGCAATAAATATCCATTATCATTTTAAAGGTGCAGATATTACTTTTGAATCTAGCTGGGGTAATGGTGTTTTGCATAGCCCATTAATTGGTGCTTTTAATGTAAGTAATTTATTATTAGTAATGACCACGTTGTTATCGTTTGGTTACCCATTGGAAAATTTACTCGCTACGGCGAAATCTTTAAAAGGAGTATGTGGAAGAATGGAAATGATTCAATATCCAAATAAACCAATCGTTATTGTAGATTATGCGCATACACCAGATGCGTTGGAAAAAGCGTTGATTGCTGCGCGTGAACATTGCCAAGGCGAATTATGGTGCATCTTTGGTTGTGGCGGAGACCGTGATAGAGGCAAACGTCCGTTAATGGCACAGGTTGCAGAGCAGTTTGCTGAAAAGATTATTGTGACAAAAGATAATCCACGAACAGAACCACAAAGCCAAATTGAAGCAGATATTGTAGCTGGCTTTAAAAATATGGAAAAAGTGGGGATTATTCCTGATCGCGCACAGGCGATCCAGTTTGCGATTGAAAGTGCGGTAGAAAATGACGTGATTTTAATTGCTGGAAAGGGTCACGAGCATTATCAAATTATTGGTTCGGAAGTTGTGCATTTTTCCGACCAAGAAATTGCACTTGATTTCTTAAAATAATAATCACTCAATTATGATTAAACTCTCTACTGTACAACTTGCACAGATTCTTCAAGCTAAATTAATTGGCGATGAAAATGTGCAAGTTGAAGAAATTAATACGGATACTCGAAAAAGCGTATCAAATAGCTTATTTTTTGCTTTAAAAGGCGAAAAATTTGATGCTCATCAATATCTTGATCAAGCGGTGTCACAGGGTGCGCTTGCGCTTGTTGTTCAGCAAGAAAACTCGTCTATTTTAGTTCCTCAACTTGTGGTTAAAGACACTCGTATTGCTTTGGGCGAGCTTGCAAAATGGTTACGCGAGAAAATTAATCCGCGTACTGTGGCGATGACCGGCTCTTCTGGAAAAACCACAGTAAAAGAAATGACAGCAAGTATTTTGCAGCATACCGCAGCAGATTCAGAAGCGGTACTTTTTACCAATGGTAACTTCAATAACGATATAGGTGTGCCTTTAACTCTGCTTCGCTTAACAGAAAAACATCGTTTTGCTGTGATTGAACTTGGTGCAAATCATCAAAATGAAATCAATTACACCACAAAATTAGTTCAACCTAATGCCGCATTGATTAATAATATTGCGCCCGCACATTTAGAGGGGTTTGGTTCTTTAGCGGGAGTTGTTCAAGCAAAAGGCGAGATTTATCGAGGTTTAACAAAAAATGGTGTGGCGATTATCAATGCTGAACATAATCACTTAGATATTTGGCAAAAAGAAATTAGTAATCACGCCATTCAATATTTCAACGGCAAGGACTATTCCGTCAAAAATGTTCAAGGTAACGAACAAGGTTCAACCTTTACGTTAGTTTCTCCGCAAGGCGAAATTGATATTAGTTTACCTTATCTTGGAGAGCATAATGTAAAAAATGCTTTAGCTGCTACCGCACTAGCGATGAATGTTGGTGCTACGCTTGCCGATGTCAAAGCTGGATTAGAACAACGTTCACAAGTGAAAGGGCGTTTATTTCCTATTCAAGTAACGCCTAATTTATTGTTATTAGATGATACTTATAACGCAAATAAAGATTCTCTCTGTGCGGCTATTGATGTCCTAAAAAGTTATGATGCTTTCCTTATTCTATGTGTCGCAGATATGAAAGAATTGGGCGAAAATTCTCTCGCTATTCATCGTGAAGTTGGACAATATGTTAATTTGGTAAATTTAGATTTGGTGTGTTCTTATGGCAATGAAAGTGCGGTTATTTCTGAGGCTGTTTTGGGTAAGCATTTTACGGATAAAACTGAAATGGTGGATTTCTTAGTTCCACTTATTGAAAACCAATTACAACAAAATAAAAAAGTTGTGGTGCTGGGAAAAGGCTCACGCTCAATGAAAATGGAAGATGTGATCTATTCATTAAAGGATAAAATTAAATGTTAGTCTGGCTTGCTGAATATCTTGTTCGTTACGAAACCGCCTTTAATGCGATTTCTTATATTACCGTCCGCGCAATTCTTGCATTATTAACCGCACTTTTTATCTCACTTTGGATTGGCCCTAAAGTGATCAAACGTTTACAGATCTTAAAATTTGGTCAAGAAGTGCGAAATGATGGCCCTGAAAGTCACTTTGCAAAAAAAGGCACACCCACTATGGGCGGTGTGATGATTTTATTCTCTATTGGCGTAAGTACGTTATTATGGGCAAATCTTGCTAATTCTTATATTTGGGTTTGTTTATTTGTTTTATTTGGATACGGCGCAATTGGTTTTGTGGATGATTTCCGTAAAATTACCCGTAAAAATACTGATGGATTGATTGCGCGTTGGAAATATTTCTGGATGTCTGTGGTGGCATTAGTGGCAATCCTTTGGCTTTATTGGCTTGGTCACGACACTGATGCCACCCGTTTAGTGATTCCATTCTTTAAAGACATTATGCCTCAGTTAGGTTTGTTCTATATTGTGTTATCTTACTTTGTGATTGTTGGAACCGGTAATGCAGTGAATTTAACCGACGGTTTAGATGGATTAGCGATTATGCCTACTGCGCTTGTTGCAGGTGCGTTTGCTTTAATTGCTTGGGCTACAGGTAACGTGAATTTCGCAGAATATTTGCACATTCCGTATATTAAATACAGTTCTGAAGTAGTGGTGTTCTGTACAGCTATTGTTGGCGCGAGTTTAGGATTTTTATGGTTTAATACTTATCCAGCTCAAGTATTTATGGGGGACGTGGGTTCTCTAGCATTAGGTGGTGCGCTGGGTGTCGTAGCAATTCTTGTTCGTCAGGAATTTTTGCTTGTGATAATGGGTGGTGTATTTGTTGTTGAAGCACTCTCTGTTATTTTGCAAGTAGGGTCTTATAAGTTACGCAAACAACGCATTTTTAGAATGGCACCGATTCACCACCATTTTGAATTGAAGGGATGGCCTGAGCCAAGAGTGATTATTCGGTTTTGGATTATTTCCTTAATGTTAGTGTTGATGGGATTAGTCACCTTGAAGTTGCGTTAATAAATGTTGTGAGGTTCGCTCTTTCAGTTTTTGAAAGAGCGAGCTTTTACGTTATAAATTGATATTCCCATCAGCAAAATTTAAAACTTATAGTAATTAAGAAGAAATAAAATGAATGCCTATCAAAACAAAAATATTACGATCATTGGGCTTGGCAAAACAGGTCTTTCTTGTGTGGATTATCTCTTATCCCAACAGGCTAATATTCGTGTGATTGATACCCGAAAAAAGCCTACTGGTATTGATAAACTTCCTCAAAATATCCCTCTTCATACTGGTAGTTTAAATCAGGAATGGTTACTTGAAAGCGATATGATTGTTATTAGCCCAGGGCTTGCGGTAAAAACACCAGAAATTCAAACCGCACTTAAAGCGGGAGTGGAAGTAATCGGCGATATTGAATTATTCTGCCGCGCAGCGACAAAGCCAATTGTAGGGATTACAGGTTCAAATGGAAAAAGTACTGTTACTACTTTAGTTTATGAAATGGCGAAAGCTGCTGGCGTGAAAGTTGGTATGGGCGGAAATATTGGGATTCCCGCTTTGTCATTGTTGAATGAAGATTGTGAACTTTATGTACTAGAGCTTTCTAGTTTTCAGCTTGAGACAACTTATAGCTTAAAAGCTGCGGCTGCGACTGTTTTGAACGTGACTGAAGATCATATGGATCGCTATATGGATTTAGAAGATTATCGCCAAGCAAAATTACGCATTTATCATAATGCTGAGGTCGGAGTTTTGAATAATGAGGATAAGCTGACTTTTGGTGAAGGTGAAAATCAAGCGAGACAAACCGTTTCTTTTGCGGAAAATAGTGCGGATTATTGGCTAAAAACTGAAAATGGCAAGCAATACTTAATGGTAAAAGATGAAGTAATTTTGCCTTGTGAAGAAGTAACATTAGTCGGTCGCCATAATTATATGAACATTTTGGCAGCAACAGCATTGGCACAAGCTGTCGGTATTAATTTAGATTCAATTCGTACCGCACTTCGTCATTTCAAAGGGTTAGATCATCGTTTTCAATTAGTGCATCAAGCTAATGGTATTCGTTGGATTAATGACTCTAAAGCAACAAATGTGGGGAGTACAGTTGCTGCATTAGCTGGGCTTTATATTGAGGGTAAATTGCATTTGTTGCTAGGCGGAGACGGAAAAGGGGCTGATTTTTCAGAATTAGCTGAATTAATTAATCAACCACACATTATTTGTTATTGTTTTGGTCGAGATGGTGTGCAGCTTGCAAAATTTTCATCACAAAGCTATTTGTTTGAAACAATGGAACAAGCGATAGAATTTTTACGCCCAACATTGCAAAGCGGAGATATGGTATTATTGTCGCCTGCTTGTGCAAGTCTCGATCAGTTTGCTTCTTTTGAAAAGCGCGGCGAAGAATTTACGCATTTAGCGCAATATTCAGCCTAATTTAGTCATTAATAAAAATAAGATGGAATTTTTACAGAACATCAAAAAAAATTACGATGAATGGACACGCATCACACCTCAAGGTTTGTTGTATGATCGCGCACTATTTTGGTTATTTGTTATTTTGCTTTTAATTGGTTTAGTGGCAGTAACATCTGCTTCTATTCCTTATAGCTCTCGTTTATTTAATGATCCTTTTTACTTTGCAAAACGCGACGCTATTTATGTGCTACTTTCTTTGCTCACTTGTTATATTTCATTACAAATTTCTTCTTCGCAATGGGAAAAATGGCACGCTAAAATTTTTTTATTTTCTGTCATATTATTATTGCTTGTCCCTTTTATCGGTACATCGGTTAATGGCGCAAAACGTTGGATTTCATTGGGGATCTTAAACTTTCAACCTGCAGAATTTGCAAAATTGGCTTTGACTTGTTTTTTAGCAAGTTATTTCACTCGTCGTTATGATGAAGTGCGGTCGCGACATATTAGTATTTTTAAACCGTTTATTGTTATGCTTGTATTGGGTTGTTTTCTTTTATTGCAACCTGATTTAGGTAGTACAGTCGTGCTATTTATTATTATGTCTGGGATGCTTTTTATCGTAGGGGCGAAAATTTTACAGTTTGTAGGATTGATAGCATTAGGTGGAATCTTATTCGTTTGGCTAGTATTGACCGCCTCTTATCGGTTAAAGCGATTTATAGGATTTTTAGAACCCTTTAAAGATCCTTATGGCACTGGTTTCCAATTAACAAACTCTCTTATAGCATTTGGGCGGGGAGAAATTACTGGCGAAGGATTAGGTAATTCAATTCAAAAATTAGATTATCTGCCTGAAGCACATACCGATTTCATTATGGCGATTATCGGCGAAGAATTTGGATTTATCGGTATATTGATTGTTATTCTTTTATTAGGTTTATTAATTTTTCGTGCAATGAAAATTGGACGAGAATCCTTAATGTTAGAACAACGTTTTCGAGGTTTTTTTGCATTAGGTATTGGTTTTTGGATTTTCTTTCAAGGCTTTGTGAATTTAGGTATGGCTCTTGGAATGCTACCAACTAAAGGTTTAACCTTTCCACTCGTGAGTTATGGTGGTTCGAGTATTATCATTATGTCCGCCACTATTGGTATTTTATTGCGAATTGATCACGAAAATCGTTTATTTCGTATAGGTCAAGCACGCTTGCGTGATGATTAGAGATAAAAAAGATGAAAAATAAAAAATTATTAGTGATGGCGGGTGGCACTGGCGGTCATGTTTTTCCTGCCATTGCAGTTGCTCAAACTTTACAAAAACAAGAATGGGATATTTGCTGGTTAGGTACGAAAGATAGAATGGAGGCTCAACTTGTACCAAAATATGGTATTCCTATTCGATTTATTCAAATTTCTGGTTTGCGTGGTAAAGGTATAAAAGCTTTGTTAAATGCGCCTTTTGCCATTTTTCGTGCCGTGTTGCAGGCAAAAAAAATTATTCAAGAAGAAAAGCCTGACGCTGTACTTGGTATGGGAGGCTATGTTTCTGGCCCCGCTGGCGTTGCGGCAAAACTTTGTGGTGTACCAATCATTTTACATGAACAAAATGCGATAGCGGGTTTAACGAATAAGTTATTAGGTAAAATTGCAACCTGTGTATTACAGGCATTTCCAACTGCTTTTCCTCATGCTGAAGTAGTAGGAAACCCAGTTCGAGAAGATTTATTTGAGATGCCAAATCCTGATATTCGTTTTTCGGATCGTGAGGAAAAATTACGTGTCTTAGTGGTTGGTGGTAGTCAAGGAGCGAGAGTGCTTAATCATACTTTACCTAAAGTAGTCGCCCAGCTTGCAGATAAATTAGAGCTTCGTCATCAAGTAGGTAAAGGTGCGGTAGAAGAAGTCAGCCAACTTTATGGCGAGAATTTAGAACAAGTTAAAATAACAGAATTTATTGATAATATGGCAGAGGCTTATGCTTGGGCTGATGTGGTTATTTGCCGTTCTGGCGCATTAACCGTATGTGAAATTGCAGCAGTGGGAGTCGCAGCAATTTTTGTACCATTCCAACATAAAGATCGCCAACAATATTTAAATGCGAAATATTTATCAGATGTTGACGCGGCGAAAATTATAGAACAGGCAGATTTAACGCCTGAAATGCTAGTGAATTATTTAAAAAATTTAACTCGTGAAAATTTATTGCAGATGGCATTGAAAGCGAAAACAATGTCGATGCCTAATGCGGCACAACGTGTAGCTGAAGTAATTAAACAATATTCAAACTAGGGGTTGTGGCGTTTTATAAATAGCCTCAGTCATAAGTATTTTTTATATCCAAAAGTGCTAATATTAGAAATAAAAACGTTGCGAATTTTAACCGCACTTTTAGTTGAGTTTTGTCATTGGGAGAAAAGGAAAAATAAATGAAACATTCCCACGAAGAAATTAGAAAAATTATCCCTGAAATGCGCCGTGTACAGCAAATTCATTTCATTGGCATTGGTGGTGCGGGAATGAGCGGCATTGCAGAAATTTTATTAAATGAAGGTTATCAAATTTCAGGTTCAGATATTGCCGATGGCGTAGTCACTCAACGTTTAGCTCAAGCTGGGGCAAAAATCTACATTGGTCATGCAGAAGAACATATTAAAGGTGCCAGTGTTGTTGTTGTGTCTAGTGCGATAAAAGATGATAACCCTGAATTAGTTGCATCGAAACAAAAACGCATTCCAGTGATTCAACGCGCACAAATGTTGGCGGAGATTATGCGTTTTCGTCACGGTATTGCTGTTGCAGGAACACACGGGAAAACGACAACAACAGCAATGATTTCAATGATTTACACCCAAGCTAAACTTGATCCGACTTTTGTAAATGGTGGTTTAGTGAAATCGGCGGGTAAGAATGCACATTTAGGGGCAAGTCGTTATTTAATTGCCGAAGCCGATGAAAGTGATGCGTCGTTTTTGCATTTACAGCCAATGGTATCTGTTGTAACTAATATGGAGCCAGACCATATGGATACTTACGAAGGCGATTTTGAAAAAATGAAAGCCACTTATGTGAAATTCCTGCATAATTTACCATTCTATGGTTTAGCCGTGATGTGCGCTGATGATCCTGTTTTAATGGAACTTGTGCCAAAAGTTGGTCGCCAAGTGATTACATATGGTTTTAGTGAGCAGGCAGATTATCGCATTGAAGATTATGAACAAACAGGTTTTCAAGGTCATTACACAGTGATTTGCCCAAATAATGAACGTATTAATGTGTTGCTCAATGTTCCTGGAAAACATAATGCATTAAATGCAACGGCTGCACTTGCTGTAGCAAAAGAAGAGGGTATTGCTAACGAGGCAATTTTAGAGGCTCTGGCTGATTTTCAGGGGGCTGGTCGTCGTTTTGATCAGCTAGGCGAATTTATTCGTCCAAATGGTAAAGTGCGTTTAGTTGATGATTATGGTCATCATCCAACAGAAGTAGACGTAACCATTAAAGCAGCGCGAGAAGGCTGGGGAGATAAACGTATTGTAATGATTTTCCAACCGCATCGTTATTCGCGCACTCGTGATTTGTTTGATGATTTTGTACAAGTGCTTTCGCTAGTAGACGCTTTGATTATGCTTGATGTGTACGCAGCGGGAGAAGCCCCTATTGTTGGCGCTGACAGTAAATCTCTTTGCCGTTCCATTCGTAATCTTGGTAAAGTTGATCCTATTTTGGTATCAGATACTTCGCAACTAGGCGATGTTCTCGATCAAATTATTCAAGATGGCGATTTGATTTTGGCACAAGGTGCTGGTAGCGTAAGTAAAATTTCTCGTGGCTTGGCTGAATCTTGGAAGAATTAATGCCAGATGGATTGATTGAAAATCTTAGTATTAGAAAAGTATCATCAGTAAGAAGAAAAACAGGATAGAAAATGAACTTAAAACAAGAAAAAATCGCGGTGTTATTAGGCGGCACATCTGCTGAACGTGAAGTTTCTTTCAATTCAGGCAAAGCGGTATTAGAAGCATTATTAAAGCAAGGTTATAATGCACATCCTATTGATCCTAAAGAATATAATGTTGCAAATCTTAAAAAGGATGGCTTTAATCGAGCATTTAATATTTTGCACGGTCGTGGTGGAGAAGATGGCACAATGCAAGGTTTATTAGAGCAAATTGGTTTGCCTTATACGGGGTGTGGCGTGATGGCTTCTGCATTAACGATGGACAAAATGCGTACAAAAATGTTGTGGAAAGCTTTTGGTTTACCTGTTGCAGATATGAAAGTGGTTACCCGAGAAACTTTTTCTGAATTAGATCCTCAGGCTGTTGTGGCAAAATTAGGCTTACCATTAATGGTTAAACCCTCTTTAGAAGGCTCTAGCGTTGGCTTAACGAAAGTAAAAGCGGTAGAAGAGTTAAAAAGTGCGGTGGAATATGCGCTTAAATTTGATAATACCATTCTAATTGAAGAGTGGTTAGCTGGCGATGAATTAACTGTGCCTGTGCTTGACAATCAAGTATTACCCGCAATTCGTATTGTTCCAGAGGGCGAATTTTATGATTATGAAGCGAAGTATATTTCTGATAATACGCAATATTTCTGCCCAGCAGGTTTAACGCCTGAACGCGAGCAAGAGTTAGCAATATTAGTAAAACGTGCTTATGATGCACTGGGATGTCGTGGTTGGAGTCGTATTGATGTAATGTGTGATGCAAAAGGTAATTTCCGTTTGGTTGAGGTTAATACTAATCCTGGAATGACGAGCCATAGTTTATTCCCAAAATCTGCAGCGACAGTAGGTATTTCTTTTGAGCAACTCGTCGTGAAAATTTTGGAGTTGAGCCTGTAATGAACATTCTGAAAAGAAAAACGCCACAGAATATTCGTTTTGGAGAACAAAAGCCTAAATATTATTTTCATATTCGGGCTTTTGCGGTATTGCTTGGTGTCTTTTTTTTACTTGGTGTTTATTTTAATTGGCAAAGCATTTTAGAAAAAATGGATGATAAGCCGATTAGTGCATTTGCACTTGTTGGACAAAATACCTTTACTACTGCTGATGATATTAAAGAAAGCCTATTAAAAATGGGCGAATTAAAAGGATTTTGGGGGCAAGATGTGGCACCGATTCAAGAGCAAATTGAGGCTTTACCTTGGGTTAAAGGTGCAATCGTAAGAAAAATGTGGCCAAATCGTTTAAGTATTTGGGTATCAGAATATCAACCTGTTGCGTTTTGGAATCAAAATCAATTTGTTACCCTTGATGGTATCGTTTTTCAGCTTCCCTCTGTACGTTTAACTGCAAAAAATTTGCCCTATTTGGGCGGGCCCGATTATCAGAGTTTGAAAGTAATTGAGACGTGGAACCAAATTTATATTAATTTAAAATCAAATAATATAATGGCAAAGGGAATTAATATTGATGATCGCGGTGCGTGGCAGATCCAGCTTGATAATGATATTGTGCTAAAATTAGGTCGTGGCGATTGGAAATCAAAACTTGAGCGATTTGTCACAATTTATCCGCAAATTGATGTGCCAGAAAACAAAAAAATAGATTATATAGATTTAAGATATACGGCAGGTGCAGCTGTAGGTATGGTTGATAGATAAAAATAACTGGGTGCGAAAATGGTTAAAGGTGTGGAAACAAAAACAATAGTAGGTTTAGAGGTTGGCACGTCAAAAGTGGTCGCTGTAGTTGGCGAAGTATTTCCTGATGGTGTAGTGAATGTGCTTGGTGTAGGCAGTTGTCCTTCAAAAGGGATTGATCGTGGCAGCATCACTGATCTTGATGCCGTAGTGGGTTCGATTCAACGTGCTATTGAAGCGGCAGAATCTATGGCTGATTGTCAGATTATGAGTGTGACTTTAGCTATTACTGGAGAGCATATTCAAAGCCTCAATGAAAGTGGTTTTGTGCCGATAGCAGAAAGTGAAGTAACACAAGAGGAAATCGATTCCGCACTTCATACAGCAAGCTCAATAAAATTGCCAGAAGGCTTATCTTTATTGCATGTTATTCCACAAGAATACGCTGTTGATCGTCAGATGAACATTAAAAATCCATTGGGATTACAAGGCGTGCGTTTAAAAGCACAAGTACATTTGATCGCTTGTCATCAAGATTGGCAAAATAACTTAAAAAAAGCCGTTGAACGTTGTGGATTGCAAGTGGATAAAGTGGTTTTCTCTGGTTTTGCAGCAACACATTCTGTGCTAACTGAGGATGAAAAAGATCTCGGCGTGTGTTTAATTGATTTTGGTGCTGGCACAATGAACGTGATGGTTTATACGAATGGAGCATTACGTTTTAGCAAGGTAATTCCTTACGCAGGAAATATTGTGACAAATGATATTGCGCACGCTTGTACAATTTCGCGAGCAGAAGCAGAACGGATCAAAGTGAACTATGCTAGTGCATTTTACCCAGCTCGTTTGCACGGAGATAAAAAAATTGAGGTGGCAAGTATTGGCGGTCGTGCGCCTCGTTCATTAACAAAAAGTGATTTATCTTTAATTACATCAGCTCGTTATACGGAGCTTTTAGGCGTGGTAAAAGATGAATTAGATAAGTTAAAAGCTGAATTAGAAGCAAAACATATTAAATTTGAATTAATTGCAGGTGTGGTAATAACTGGTGGTGGAGCGCAGATTGAAGATCTTAAAGAATGTGCTTCAAATGTTTTCCATTGTCAGGTGCGTATTGCGAGTCCATTAAATATTACTGGTTTGACTGATTACGTGAATCGTCCACAATATTCAACGGTGGTGGGATTATTGCAATATAATCACAGTAATAGTGATGATGATTTAATTTCAGGAAGTGATGATTCTGAAGGAACTTTCTTTGAATCTATTTGGCAAGGAGTAAAAAAAATTGTCAATAAAGTGCGGTCAGAATTTTGATTATTTTAATTTTTCATCTACAATAAAGGGAATTTATATTTTATATATTTAGTCAGCTTATCTGGCAGTAACGGAGAACATCAATGCTATACCCAGAGTACCCTGAGTACGATAATTTTAACGAATCCGGCGCACTGATCAAAGTCGTAGGTGTAGGCGGTGGCGGTGGCAATGCCGTAAACCATATGGTAATGAATATGGTAAAACAAGAAATGGGCGGAACCTTTGTTGGCGAAAGTTCATTAACATCAGAGGAACACGGTCGCATAGTATTTTATGCCGTCAATACTGATGCTCAAGCATTGCGTAAAAGTCAAGTTCAACAGACCGTACAAATTGGTGGAGAAACAACCAAAGGTTTAGGTGCTGGGGCAAATCCGAATATTGGTCGTAAGGCAGCTGAAGATGATCAGGATGAAATCCGCAAAATGCTTGAAGGTGCCGATATGGTCTTTATTGCAGCAGGTATGGGCGGCGGCACAGGTACGGGTGCGGCACCTGTTGTTGCTAAAATTGCTAAAGAACTGGGTATTTTGACTGTTGCTGTAGTGACTAAACCTTTTGCCTTTGAAGGCAAAAAACGTATGCAATTTGCAGAGCTTGGTATTAAAGATTTATCCCAATATGTTGATTCAATGATTATTATTCCGAATCAACAAATCCAAAAAGTTCTCCCTAAAAATGCTAAATTAATTGATGCTTTTGCTGCTGCAAACGACGTATTGCGTAATTCTGTAATGGGAATTTCAGATATGATTACCTCTCCTGGTTTAATTAACGTGGACTTCGCTGATGTAAGAACGGTAATGTCAGTTCAAGGGCAAGCTATGATTGGTTTTGGTTCAGCTGTGGGAGAACCCGGTGCAGGTAGAGCAGAAGAGGCAGCTCGTCTTGCAGTACGCAATGATCTTCTAGAAAAAATCGATCTTTCTAACGCTCAAGGAATTTTAGTTAATATTACTGCTGGAATGGATTTAGTTTTTGAAGAGTTTAACATTATAGGTGAGACAATAGGTAGTTTTGCTTCTGAAGAAGCTACAGTTGTTGTTGGTACGAGTTTAGTGCCTGAGATGAGCGATGAAATTCGTGTAACTATTGTGGCAACTGGTCTCGGTGAAATTGCAGGAAATGAACCAATTCAGGTTGTTCGTCAAGGGCTTTCTACGCAGAATATTGAAGGTGAAGGACGTGTAAACATTGTTCCTGAACTTCATCGTCGTGAATCTGTTGAAGTGTCAAGAGCTGCATCAGAAGAATATCAACGGCCGTTAGATAAACCGATTACAGATCGCTTGGAAGCATTTAAGAAAAATAATTTCTTTAATCCTGCACAGCGTGAAGAAAATTAATAAGTTTCGGAAAATACCTAGTAAATGAAGGTAGTAGAATGATTAAACAAAGAACATTAAAACAAAGTATTAAAGTTACAGGCGTTGGCTTGCATAGCGGTGAAAAAGTGACATTAACTTTGCGCCCAGCTATGCCAAACACTGGTGTTGTTTATTATCGTACAGATTTAAACCCTGCGGTGGCATTCCCTGCTGATCCTAATTCAGTGCGTGATACAATGCTTTGTACCGCACTAATTAATGAACAAGGTGTGCGTATTTCTACCGTCGAGCATTTAAATGCAGCTTTGGCAGGGCTTGGTATTGATAATATTATTATTGAAGTTGATGCTCCTGAAATTCCAATTATGGATGGTAGTGCTAGTCCGTTTATCTATTTGTTGTTAGATGCGGGAATTGAAGAACAAAATGCAGCGAAAAAATTTGTTCGTATTAAGGAATATGTTCGAGTTGAAGATGGCGATAAATGGGCTGAATTTAAGCCTTACAATGGTTTTCGTTTAGATTTTACTATTGATTTTGACCATCCTGCGATTGGCAAAGATGTACGTAACTATGAAATGAATTTTTCTGCCCAAGCATTTGTTCATCAAATTAGCCGAGCAAGAACTTTTGGCTTTATGAAAGATATTGAATATCTTCAATCTCAAGGTTTAGTATTAGGTGGTAGCCTTGATAATGCGATTGTTCTTGATGATTATAGAATTTTAAATGAAGATGGTTTACGTTTTAAAGATGAACTTGTTCGTCATAAAATGTTAGACGCAATTGGTGATCTTTATATGGCTGGTTATAACATTATCGGTGATTTTAAAGCCTATAAATCAGGTCACGGTTTAAATAACAAGTTACTTCGTGCTGTTTTAGCAAATCAAGAAGCGTGGGAATTTGTAACCTTTGAAGATAAAGAGCAAGTGCCACAAGGGTATGTAGCTCCAGTGCAAGTGCTTATTTAATTGTTTTATTGTTGAAAAAGCTATATTTCTGGTGGGAAGTATAGCTTTTTTATTTCATCTCGTGCTTAAATATCGAATGTACTAAAAGTGCGGTCAATTTCGTGGGATTTTTTATAAGGAAGCATTATGGCATTAGAATTATCTGACATTCGCCAACAAATTACGCAAATAGATCGTAGTTTATTAAAATTACTTTCTGAGCGTCATCGTTTAGCTTTCGATGTAGTGAGAAGTAAAGAGATCTCGCAAAAATCTTTACGTGATGTAGAGCGAGAACAGCAACTTTTACAAGAACTAGTGCAATTTGCAGAAAATGAAAATTATCAGCTTGAAGCACAATATATCACTTCAATTTTCCAAAAAATCATTGAAGACTCGGTATTGACCCAGCAAGTCTATTTGCAGAATAAACTTAATGAACAACGTAATCAAAATTTACATATCGCTTTTTTAGGTAAACGAGGTTCTTATTCTAATTTAGCTGCACGTAGTTATGCTGCTCGTTATCAAAAACAATTTGTAGAACTAGGATGTCAGTCTTTTGAGCAAGTATTTGAAAAAGTTCAGACTGAAGAAGCTGACTTTGGTGTGTTACCTTTAGAAAATACAACATCGGGTGCAATTAATGAAGTTTATGATTTACTTCAGCATACTGATTTATCATTAGTGGGAGAGTTGGCATATCCAATCAAACATTGCGTACTTGTCAATGATAAGACAGATTTGAACCAAATTGATACGTTGTATAGTCATCCTCAAGTGATTCAACAATGTAGTCAATTTATTCATAGCCTTGATCGCGTGCATATTGAATATTGCGAAAGTAGTTCACACGCAATGCAATTAGTCGCAAGTTTGAATAAACCTAATATTGCAGCATTGGGCAATGAAGACGGTGGAAAATTGTATGGACTTAGTGTATTAAAAACTAATATTGCTAATCAAGAGAACAATATTACGCGTTTTATTGTGGTGGCTAAAGAGCCTCGCGAAGTTTCATCACAGATTCCCACAAAGACCTTATTATTAATGACAACTTCACAGCAAGCTGGTGCGTTAGTGGATGCTTTATTGGTGTTTAAAAAGCATCAAATCAATATGACAAAACTGGAATCTCGACCGATTTATGGTAAGCCTTGGGAAGAAATGTTTTATCTAGAAATTGAAGCAAATATTCATCATCCAGATACAAAACAGGCTTTGGAAGAACTAAAAAATTATAGTAATTACTTAAAGATTTTAGGCTGTTATCCTAGTGAGATTGTAAAGCCTGTGAGTGTATAAAAAAGTGCGGTCAATAAAAATAATGTTTTTATGACCTCACTTTTTATATTTTTTTGTTCCGTTCTAAAGATTTATGTTGAATTTTCACCGTTTTTCCTTTGGCTTGAAAATATTCGCCTAATTGCTGGGCAATATAAACGGAGCGATGTTTTCCCCCAGTACATCCGATGGCAATCGTCAAATAGCTACGGTTATTTTTTTCTAACATCGGCAACCAAGTATCAATGTAATGACGAGTGAGATAAATAAATTCATTGACTTCTGTATGACTATTTAGAAATTCTGCGACAGGGGCTTCTAATCCAGTCATTGGGCGTAATGTTGGATCCCAATGGGGGTTAGGTAAAAATCGTACATCGAAAACATAATCCGCATCTAAAGGAATCCCATATTTAAAACCAAAAGATTCAACAATAATTTTTAATTCTTTTTCACTATTACCGCGTAAAAATTCGTGTAATCGCTCTGCAAGACTATGCGTAGAAAGATGGGTGGTATCAAGAATAAGATTTGCGTGTTGAATCAATGGTTCAAGATAGCAATATTCTTCATCAATTGCGGCTTCAAGAGATAAATCTTTTAATGAAAGCGGGTGCAAACGGCGTGAATCGCTATATCGGCGAATCAGGGTGGCACGATCAGCCTCTAAGAAAATGATTTTAATCTGATGATGCTTTTGTAATGTTGAAAGGGTTTGCTTAAGAGAATGAGCGGAGTTTGGAATATTACGAATATCAAGACTGATGGCGACAGATGATTGGGATTGAGATAGAATATCAGTCAATTGAGGAAGCAAATCTAAAGGAATATTATCAACACAATAATATCCGGCATCTTCTAATGCTCGTAAGGCTACAGATTTTCCTGCGCCAGAACGTCCACTAATAATGATAATTTCCATAAGTTTCCCCACTGTAATTATTCTTTCACTTCTTCAAGTGTCGTTTCTGATTGATCGGTAATTTCAAAAACTTGCCAAATTTCATTCGCACTTTTGGCTGATCGTAATTGTTTCAACACATTTTTATCAGTCAGTTTTTCTATTAATGATGCTAAAATTGGAATGTAGGTTTCACATTGATTTTCTGGAATCAGCAAGGCAAAGATTAAATCCACTGGTTTACCATCAAAAGCATCGTAATCAATCGGATTATCGAGTTGCATAAACACTGCAATTGTTTTATCTGATACTATTACGGGGATTTTCGCTTTTGGCATTGCAATCCCATTTCCTAAACCAGAATTCCCCAGTTTTTCACGTTCAAAAAGGCATTCAAAACAGGCTTGTTCGCCTTGTTCTGCAAGGATTTGTTCTTCTACAAAATGCGCAATAGACTCAAATAATCGTTTTTTGCTAGAAAAACTAACGCCCTGACGAATATTTTCAGGGCTTAATAGTTCAGTTATTTTCATTTTTATAATTTGAATTGTTCGCCAAGATAAACGCGTTTAACCTGTTCATCGTTCATCACTTGTTCTGGTGTGCCTGTTGCGATAATTTTACCTGCGCCAACAATATAAGCACGTTCGCAAACATCAAGGGTTTCACGAACATTATGGTCAGTAATTAATACACCTAATCCACGATTGCGCAAATCAGTAATAATTTTCTTAATATCGCTCACAGAAATAGGATCTACACCAGCAAAAGGTTCGTCTAATAGAATAAATTTTGGATTTGCTGCTAAGGCTCGTGCGATTTCTACACGGCGACGTTCTCCGCCTGATAAGGCTTGCCCTAAATTATCTCGAATATGACTAATGTTAAATTCTTCAATTAATTCATCTGCTTTTTCGCGACGTTGTTGTAGGGTTAAATCTTTACGAATTTCCAATACCGCCATCAAATTTTCATAGACAGTCAAACGGCGAAAAATCGAGGCTTCTTGCGGTAAATAACCAATGCCACGTTGCGCACGATTATGCATTGGGAGCAAACTAATATCTTCGCCATCAATAACAATTTTACCTTGATCTTGGCGAACAAGCCCAACGACCATATAGAAAGTTGTTGTTTTACCTGCACCGTTTGGCCCGAGTAAACCAACAATTTCATTAGAGTTTACAGTTAAACTGACATCCGAAACAACTTTACGACTTTTGTAGCTTTTAGCTAAATTCTCTGCAGTCAAAATTGACATAGATTACTTCCCTTTAGCTTGTTGTAATTGAGATGGAATAAGAACTGTTGTTACCCGTGATTTTCCATTACCATTAGCTTTAAGTTGTTGTTTTTTCACATCATAGGTAATAACACTGCCATTAATTTTACTATCAAGCTGCTTTAATTCGGCATTGTTAGTTAATGTTAAAAATTCGTTACCAAGATCATAATGAACTTTATTTGCTTTTCCATCCACTGGCTTACCATTATCTAACTGTTGATGGAATGTGACTGGCGTGCCGAATGCTTCTACAGTTTCTTTTTTCCCTGATTTTTCAGCAGGACGAGTGATGACAACTTTATTTGCTTTGATAACAATAGACCCCTGTGTAATTACCACATTATCTGTGAATGTCACTACACTTTTTTCCATATCTAAGGATTGATTATCCGAAACAATATTTATCGGCTGATTAACATCACCTTTCAATGCAAAAGCTGAACTTGATGCTAATACCATCGTTGCAAGAAAAAGAATTTTATTGCTTACTAACTTCATAATATGTTTTTACCTGTTCCTTTAATGTCGCCACTTGTTGGCGTAAATTTCCGACTAATTTTAATCCTGTAGAACTAAAATTTTTACCCTTAATTTTAACCTGTGTTTCGGAAGTCATATCCTGTGTTTTCAAATTGACGACCGCTGATTCTGTTTCAATGCGTTGCAAACGTGAATCTGATGTTAAATTTTGCGCGACGACATTACCCTCTAAATACAATATTTGATCTTTTGTCAATCTTGCTTGATTTGCACTTAATTTCCAGCTTTGTGTGCTAAAAAAATCTACATTTTGATTGGCATTTTTTTCCTCTTCCTTTTCATTTGATGTTGTGGGATATAAATAAACTAAAGGCGCGGTAAAAAGGGTTTGTTCATTGACTGTATAATGCTCAATTTTATCGGATAAAGCCAAATATTGTTTTTTACCATCAGGGAAAAAAACCGTAGTTTCCATTTTATAACCCACATAATCAGGACTATCTGGCTTTTTCACCAGTTCAGATAAATCTGCGGTTTCCTGATTTAAGGAATAAAACCACGCCAAAGCACAAAGTGCGATAACGCCCAAAATTACATTCCAACGAATATTCATTTTTATTTCAATCACTTATCCACAAAGTGCGGATGAAAATTTCAATGTTTTTAATCTTCCAACATTAATACCTTGAGCATTTGATAAATTTCTCGATAGGCTTTCGATGGTTTATTTTGCTCCAGTTCTTTTTGTGCAGAACGAATCAGATTGCGTAGTTGCTGACGATCGCCATTAGGATAATCATTTAATAAATCTGTTAAAGCCACATCGCCTTTTTCCACCAATTCATCGCGCACTTTTTCGATTTTATGTAGCATAGCTTGTTGTTGGTTATGCTTATTTTCAATTTTATCTAAGGCTTCACGAATGGGTTCAACATCAATTCCTCGAAATAATTTGCCGATATACTGTAATTGACGGCGACGAGCTTCTTTTTGTAAACGCTGTGCAAGTTCAATGGCATCAAGTAAGGATTCATCAAGTGGGATTTTGGCAAGATTAGCTTTGGTTAAATTGACAATCTTTTCGCCAAGTTGTTTTAAATCTTCCGCATCGCGTTTGATTTCGCTTTTACTCACCCAAATAATTTCTTCTTGATCTTCATCTTCCCAATCGAAAACTTCTTTTTTCTTACGTTTTGCCATTTTTTATCCTTTATAAAAATTGGTGCACATTTTACCATAAACTTTGAAAATAAGATAAAATGTTGAAAATTTTTAATAGGAAAAAATAATGAAAACAGCTGAAAATTCAACCGCACTTTTAAAAGCACAAGAACAAGAATTACGTCAAGCCGTCAGTTTTGCAGTGGCGTTAGCAACGAAAGCTGGCGCGAGTGCAGAAGTCGCGGTCACTAAAGTGAGCGGTTTATCTGTATCTGCTCGTTTGCAAGAAATTGAAAACGTAGAATTTACTAATGATGGTGCATTGGGGATTTCTGTTTATATGGGGCAACAAAAAGGCAATGCCTCGACTTCCGATTTAAGCGAAAGCGCAATTAAAAATGCAGTGGAAGCCGCACTTGCTATTGCAAAATACACCTCGCCTGATGATTGCACAGGGTTGGCTGATAAAGATCTAATGGCTTTTGATGCGCCTGATTTAGAGCTTTATCATGCTGCTGATGTGGATGTTGATAAAGCAACAGAACTTGCACTTCAGGCTGAAAAGGCGGCTTTAGAGGCGGATGAACGTATTATAAATAGTAATGGCGCAAGTTTTAATTCACATACAGGCGTGAAAGTGTATGGTAATAGTCACGGTATGTTGCAAAGTTATTTATCAAGCCGTTATTCTTTATCTTGTTCGGTTATTGGTGGCGTAGAAGCTGCCTTAGAAAATGATTACGAATATACAATTTCTCGTGAATTCGACAAACTCCAATCGCCAATTTGGGTCGGAGAAAATTGTGCAAAGAAAGTCGTTTCTCGTTTAAATCCTCAAAAATTGAGTACACGAGAAGTGCCTGTCATTTTCTTAAATGATGTTGCAACTGGTCTTATTTCTCACTTTGCCGCTGCAATAAGTGGTGGCAGTTTATATAGAAAATCGAGTTTCTTGCTCGATCATTTAGGCAAACAGGTCTTACCAGATTGGTTCAATATCAGTGAGAGACCACATTTATTACGTCGTTTGGCTTCAACGCCTTTTGATAGTGAAGGTGTTCGTACGCAAGATCGTGAAATTGTTGAAGGCGGGATATTACAAACTTATTTAGTGACAAGCTACAGTGGTAAAAAACTTGGTATGCCAAGTACAGGGCATGCTGGAGGCATTCACAACTGGCTTGTTAAGCCAAATTTAACGGGAGGATTGACCGCACTTTTACATCAAATGGGAACGGGATTGTTAGTAACAGATGTGATGGGACAAGGTGTCAATATCGTTACAGGCGATTATTCCCGTGGTGCATCAGGTTTTTGGGTGGAAAATGGTGAAATTCAGTATCCAGTGGCTGAAATTACCATTGCAGGGCAACTACAAGATATGCTGAAAAATATGGTTGCTGTAGCCGATGATATAGAGCATCGTTCTAACATTCAAACGGGTTCTATTTTGTTAGATAAAATGAAAATTTCAGGAAATTAAGAATATTTTTGAAATTGAGAATAATTCTTATTGACAATGAATAAATATCTGTTACTATACACACATCTGTTAAGCGATTGCAGGTTGCTCCAACAGGTAGAGTAGAAAGTAAATTCGTTAGGGTTCAAAAAGGCTGAAGGTTTAAACTTCAGTCTTTTTTATTTTTTGATTTTTTATTCGCCAAAGGAAGTTTTTCAGTTTATAGGCTGGGCTTTAGCCCACCCTACAACTAATTAAAAACGTGGTGTCGCGGGATATAACAAACTCGTGGGCTAATGTAGGGCAGGAATACAAAGGCTGAAGGTTTAAACTTCAGCCTTTTTTTTGTAAAATAGCAAACGATTTTATCCCCTATCATTTCATAAGGAAACACAATGAAAAAACACCACGTAGATGTTTTAATCTCAGAGAATGATGTTCATGCGCGTATTGCTGAATTAGGTGCTCAAATTACAAAATTTTATCAAGAAAAACAGATCGATAGCCTTGTTGTCGTAGGGCTTTTACGTGGTTCCTTTATGTTTATGGCGGATATCGTTCGTCAGATAAATTTACCTGTGGAAATTGAATTTATGACAACTTCAAGTTATGGCACAGGTATGACCACGAATCACGACGTTCGTATTACCAAAGATTTGGACGGCGATATAAAAGGTAAACACGTTTTAATTGTGGAAGATATTATTGATACGGGTTATACCTTGGAAAAAGTGCGTGATATTTTGAATTTACGTGAGCCTGCGAGCCTTACAATTTGTACGTTACTTGATAAACCTTCTCGCCGCGAAGTGGAAGTGCCTGTTGAATGGGTTGGTTTTGACATTCCTGATGAATTTGTGGTGGGGTATGGTATCGATTACGCGCAACGCCATCGTAATTTAGGCTATATCGGTAAAGTTGTTTTAGAAGAATAATTTGATTTTATTGAAAAGTGCGGTTGAAATTTTAAATGAATTTTTAGCCGAACTTTTTTATATTATTTCATTTCATTTCATTTCATTTCATTTCAT
>NZ_KV833409.1:93826-178439 GCF_001837655.1 Haemophilus sp. HMSC071C11
TTTCATTTCATTTCATTTCATTTCATTTCATTGTTATTTTTTCGATCACTTGCTAAATCTTTTTACAGCAAATACAGCCGTTATATTGATAATCTTGCAGGGGCAATTTTCTTATTTTTCGGCGGCTATTTAGTTTATTCAGGCGTGCTAGCCACTGCAGCCGCATTTTAATTACCAAAACGTATAAAATATAACGAAAGAAAACTTGTTATTTTTGCTGAAGTTGATAGTCTCCAAACACTTTAATCAGTTTTGGAGATTTTTTATGTTATTAGTCAATTTGGCGATATTTATTGCTTTTTTATTGCTGTTAGCACAGCTATATCGCAAAACCGAAAAATTAGGGCAAACGGTATTTATCGGTTTATTGCTCGGTTTGCTTTTTGGTGCGGTATTGCAATCCGCTTTTGAAAAACCTTTGTTAGACAAAACTTTAGATTGGATCAATGTGGTCGGTAACGGTTATGTTCGTTTATTGCAGATGATCGTGATGCCGTTGGTGTTCGTGTCGATTTTATCTGCTATCGCTCGTATCAATCAAACCAGATCATTGGGCAAAGTCAGCGTTGGCGTGTTATCCACCTTGCTGATTACCACCGCCATTTCCGCTGCAATTGGGATTGCGATGGTGCATTTATTTGATGTGTCGGCGGCAGGATTAATCTTGGGCGATCGTGAATTAGCGGCTCAAGGCAAAGTGTTAGATAAAGCAGGGCAAGTGTCCAATTTAACTGTGCCTGCGATGTTGGTGTCCTTTATTCCGAAAAATCCTTTTGCTGATCTCACGGGTGCCAACCCAACGTCCATTATTAGTGTCGTAATTTTCTCAGCATTACTTGGCGTGGCGGCTTTGAGTTTAGGCAAAGAAGATCAAGCACTTGGCGAACGAATTGCACAAGGTGTAGAAACTTTAAACAAATTAGTGATGCGTTTGGTGCGTTTTGTGATTCGCTTAACCCCTTACGGCGTGTTTGCGTTGATGATTAAAATGGCTGCCACCTCAAAATGGGCGGATATTGTCAATTTGGGCAATTTTATTGTGGCTTCTTACGCTGCTATTGCCTTAATGTTTGTGGTTCACGGCATTTTATTGTTCTTCGTTAAAGTCAATCCTGTGGATTACTACAAAAAAGTGTTGCCAACCTTAAGTTTTGCGTTTACATCTCGCTCAAGTGCGGCGACAATTCCGTTAAATATTGAAACGCAAACCGCAAAATTAGGTAACAACAATGTCATCGCCAACTTTGCTGCCACATTCGGTGCCACTATCGGACAAAACGGCTGTGGCGGCATTTATCCAGCGATGCTTGCTGTGATGGTCGCCCCAATGGTCGGCATTGACCCTTTTAGCTTCAGCTACATTCTAACCTTAATTTCCGTGGTCGCCATTTCTTCATTCGGTATCGCAGGCGTAGGTGGCGGAGCCACATTCGCCGCTATCGTCGTGCTATCTACGTTAGGTTTACCACTGGAATTAGTCGGTTTACTCATTTCCATCGAACCGATCATCGATATGGGACGTACCGCACTTAACGTAAACGGTGCCATGGTGGCAGGCACGATTACGGATCGCTTGCTAAATAAGTAACTGGAAATCAATAAAAAAATCTGCAGTTGAGAATTCAGTTGCAGATTTTTTATCGCTCAATACTTTTGACTAAAAAGTGCGGTGGTTTTTTTCAGTGTTTTATAACTTAAATCGATGAATAATTTGGTTTGCGGAACCTCGCCAAACTAAACTTGGGTCTGCCTGTTCTTGAATAAATTTCCCATCAATTAACACATCAATATAAGGCAACATTGCACGTTGTTGTTTGTCTAATTCATCTAGCTTATAACCCGTCCAAACCCAGATGTCTTTATCGGGGCATTCTCGTTTTACACGTTGCACAAAGGGCAATAATGTTTCTACGTTACGGGGATGAAGTGGATCACCACCTGAAAGCGTCAGACCTTGGCGTTTAATGCGTGTGTCTTTTAAATCATTGATGATTTGTTGTTCCATTACGTCATCAAATAATACACCCGCTGAAAATGACCAACTTTTTTGGTTGTAGCAACCTTTGCAAGCGTGCGTACAGCCACTGACGAAAAGTGTGCATCTTGTACCTTCGCCATTGATAACATCGGTCGGGTAGTATTGGAGGTAGTTCATTTCATAACAATCCTGAAAATGTGGCTTAAATTCTCGCCAAATTCACCGCACTTTTGAATTAGTCTTTGCAATACGGCGGTAATTTTTGCATAATAGCACGCAATCGCATTGCGATATCAATGGAAACCTTCTCGGTCTCTCGCAACGGTGTCTGGTTTACTCGGTCAGGTCCGGAAGGAAGCAGCCAAAGTCGGAATTACTGTGTGCCGAGAAGAAGCTGGGAAGGTTTCCGCCCAACTTTCTTTTTCTTATACTCGCTCAATCAATCTTTTAAAGAACCCATTTTCTTTGGTGATTAAACTATTGTAATCGCCTTCTTCGATTAATCTTCCGTTATCAATTACACAAATTTTATCGAATTGTTCAATTGAACTGAGACGGTGAGTGACTATAATTAGGGTTTTATTTTCGGCATGTTGCAGAATTAAACGTAAAATTTGACGTTCAGTTTCGCGATCTAAGCCTTCTGTTGGTTCATCCAATAATAAAATTGGCGCATTATTGAGTAAAATACGCGCTAAACCTAAACGGCGTTGTTCCCCACCAGAAAGTGGACGACCGCCATCCCCAAGCCAAAGATTTAAACCTTTTCCTTCTTGCTCAAGTAATTTACTTAAGCCAACTTGATGTAGTACTTCAATCATTTTTTCATCGGAAATTTTATCCGCACTTGCAAATTGTAAATTTTGACGAAGTGTATCGCTGAATACGTGAACACGTTGAGTTAAAAAACAAATTTGGCGGCGTAATGTCTCTTCTGAATAGGTGGAAATGGGTTTTTCTGCCAATAAAAGCTCACCTTGATTCGCATCATAATTGCGTACTAAAAGTTGAAGAAGTGAAGATTTTCCACTTCCAGTTTTGCCTAAAATAGCAATTTTTTTGCCCTGTTCTAAATCTAATGTAAGATTTTTTAATACGAGTGTTTCTTGTTCGGGATAGGAAAAATTTAAATTCTTCGCAGAAATTAACCGCACTTTTGTTTCAAATTCCTCGTTACCATTAAACTCAACAAGCGGTTTTTGCTCAATGATTTCGGTCACACGCTCTGCTGCTGCAATCACTTGACCTATATGTAAAAATGCTGCACCCAATGGCATGATGATCTCAAAGGCGGCAAGCGCAGCAAAAGTGAAAAGTGCAATATAAGCCGTGTGATATTCATCTGTGCCAAAATCGGCGTTACTTGCAAACCATAGCATTCCAGAAATCAACAAACCATTAAGAAAGAGAACAAGTGCGGTAGAAAATCCACTTAATTTTGCTTCTTTGGCTTGATCTTCCTGCCATGTTTTTTCTGTGGCTGACATTTTCTCTTTTAATTTATCTTCTGCATTAAATAATAAAAGCTCGGCTTGTGCTTGGATAAATTCTAAAAACTGGGTTCGATAGGTCGCGCGTGCTTGGATTAAGCGTTCACCAAATTCCTGTCCTAGTCGATAGAAAACAGTTGGGATAATCATTAATAAAATTAACAAAAATAAGCCTAAACCAAGTGCGAGTGGAATATTGATAAAGCTAAGCCCAATCGTTATGGCAATGATTACAAATACAGCAGTGAAAAATGGTGCAAGTAAACGTAAATAGAGGCTATCAAGTGTATCCACATCGGACACTAAACGATTTAACAAATCGCTGTTGCGATAACGATTTAACACAGCTGGACTTAAAGGAATGATTTTTTCAAATACTTGCACGCGTAATTTGGACAAAATGCGGAATGTTGCATCATGCGTTACTATTTTTTCAAAATAGCGCATGACGGTTCGTCCGATAGCTAAACCTCGCACACTGGCTGAAGGATAGAAAAAGTTAAATAGCGTGCCTAGTCCTGCAATGGCTGTAGCGGCTAAAAACCAGCCTGAAACGGTAAGCAAGCCCATACTAGAGCCCAAACCTAGAATCATTAGCACCAAGCCTAAAATAAGCGGGAATTTGGCGAATTTAAATAAACGTATAAACGGAAGTAATGTGCGCATTATTGGATATCCTGTTGTCGTTGAGCGAGTAGTTCAGCAAAGAAACCTTGATGTTGTAATTCGGTAAATTTACCTTGCTGTACTATTTCTCCTCGTTGCATCACAAAAATTTGATCACATTGTTTCAAATCTTCAATTCGGTGTGTAATCATCAGTGTAGTTTGATGCTGACTTGCTTCATTCAATGCTTGTAAAACAAGATTTTCTGATTGCGCATCTAGGCTTGCGGTTGGCTCATCGAGCAGAAGTAAATCGCCTTTGCGTAACAATGCCCGAGCAATGGCAAGGCGTTGCGCTTGTCCCACAGAAATGCCTAATCCACCATCTTTTATTTCGTGATGAAGTCCAAGTTTATCGGTAAATTCTTTCGCTTGAGAACGCATTAAAGCTTGATTAATTTCTTCATCGTTGGCTTGAATATTGCCAAGTAGTAAGTTTTCTTTAATTGTGCCTTGTAATAACAATGGATTTTGTCCTACCCACGCAATATGTTTGCGCCAGTCAGCTAGATTACTTTCGCGAAGTTCTTGCCCATTAATTTTGAGCGAGCCCTCATAAGGTAAAAAGCCCAGAATCGCATTTATTAATGAAGTTTTTCCCGCGCCACTTTGTCCTACAAGCGCAACATTATGATTTGCTGGAATTTGGAAGTTTAACGGCTTGGTTAATGCTGAACCCTGTGTCGAAAGCACCACTAAATTTTCGGCAGAAATTTCAACCGCACTTTCTAAAGAAATTGTTTTTTCATTTTGATGTACAGTTAAATAATCAGATTCTAAAAAATCAACAATGGCATCCGCTGCACCAATACCTGCTGCACGGTCGTGGTAATAGGTGCCTAGATCGCGTAAGGGTTGATAAAATTCAGGTGCAAGAATTAAACAAAAGAAACCTGTGAAAAGTGTAAGCGGTGCATTATAGGTACCAAATTCAATTTGACCTAAGTAGCTAAAACCAAAATAGACCGCCATCAGTGCAATGGAAATAGAGGTAAAAAATTCCAATACTGCAGAAGAGAGAAAAGCGAGTTTTAGCACATCCATTGTGGTTTCACGGAAATCTTCAGTGGCATTTTCAATATGCTCAGTTTGTTCAGAAGTGCGGTTAAAAAGACGCAAGGTTTCCAAACCGCGTAAGCGATCTAAAAATTGGGCACTGAGGCGAGAAAGGGTATCCATATTTTTTTGGCTGTTGTCAGCCGCAGCAATACCGACAATGATCATAAACAGAGGAACAAGCGGTGCGGTAATCATTAAGATTAAGCCTGCAGCCCAGTTCAAGGGAAATACAGCAATGAAAATAACCACTGGAACAATGGCTGAAAGACTTTGTTGAGGCAGAAAACGGGCATAGAAATTATGTAAGTTTTCAACTTGTTCCAACATAATGCTTGCCCAACTTCCAGCTGGTTTTTGATTGATTGTCGCAGGGCCGACAAGATGAATTTTATCCAGAATTTTTTGACGAATATGGTTGCGTAATAATTGTCCGCTTTGGAAACCTATTTTTTCGCGTGCCCATAAAATAATAGCACGCATCCCGAAGCCGATAATTAGCCCGAGAAAATAAGGAATAAGTTCATCACGAGGCACATTTTGCATAATCAGTTTATCGAGCAACGTCGCAAGAAAATAAGTTTGTGCGACTAAAATGAATGAAGAAAGCGTAGCTAAGACAATGTTTGCACGCATTAATTTTTTGATAGGTTCTTGTTGTGCGCGAAGCCATTTTTGTAAATATTTTTGGCGAAGTTTATTCATTGTTTTGGTCGTGATTATAGAAAAAGTTCCCCTCTTTAAAAGAGTTAAAAGAGGGGAATTGGTTAGAAGATTTATGCTTCTTGAGCATCTAAATAGCGTTCTGCATCCAAGGCTGCCATACAACCAGTTCCCGCGGAGGTGATGGCTTGGCGATAATTGTGATCCATGACATCGCCTGCTGCGAACACGCCTTCCACAGAAGTGGCGGTTGCATTTCCTTCAAGACCAGATTTTACAACGATATAGCCATTATTCAATTCTAGTTGCCCTTGGAAAATTTCCGTATTTGGCGAATGACCAATCGCCACGAATAAGCCATCTAATTTGAGTTCTTCTTTTTCCCCAGTTTTTGTGTTGGCTAAACGTAATCCAGTTACGCCCATATTATCGCCCAATACTTCATCTAAAGTGCGGTCAGTATGAAGAACGATTTTCCCTTCTTCTACTTTTTTGTATAAACGATCGATAAGGATTTTTTCCGCACGGAAGCTATCGCGACGGTGGATTAAATGCACTGTACTTGCAATATTGGCTAAGTAAAGGGCTTCTTCCACCGCTGTATTTCCTCCACCAATGACACCAACAGGCTTATTACGATAAAAGAAACCATCACAGGTTGCACAAGCAGAAACCCCACGACCTTTGTAGTTTTCTTCTGAAGGTAAGCCAATATAGCGTGCAGAGGCACCCATTGCGATAATTAATGCATCACAAGTGAAATTTTGCACATCGCCAAAAAGTTTGAATGGGCGAGAAGATAAATCTACGCGATTGATATGATCGAAGACGATTTCTGTTTCAAATTTTTCTGCATGTTGCAACATACGTTGCATTAAACCTGAACCAGTAGTCATCTCAAAATCACCCGGCCAGTTCTCAATTTCATCTGTGGTAGTCAGCTGCCCACCTTGTTGTAAACCAGTCACCAGTACGGGTTTTAAGTTTGCACGTGCCGCATAAATGGCTGCTGTATAACCAGCAGGGCCTGAGCCTAAAATTAAAAGTTTTGCGTGTTTGATATCTGACATAAAGAATCCTTGTTTGTAGTTAAGTAATAATATAATGCAATAAGTTGCATTTTACTGATTATAAACTTTTTGCTTAATAAAGCAGCGAATAAAGCAATCGACGAAATTTATTTGTCAGCGGATCAGCATTGCCCATTGCGCTTAAAATAGATAAAAATTGTTGTTTAACTTCGCCATTCTGCGCGCTTAAATCTGTTTTTAAAATGCCGAAAAGTAGTGTTAATGCTTCTTCATTTCGTCCAGCTTGATGAAGTTGTACGGCAAGTTTTATTGCAATTTCAGCTGTTGGGTTTTTAGCATAATCAGCCTGTAATTGTTGGATTTCAGGTGTATCGGCTGCTTGAATTTGTAGCTCAATTTGTGCTTGTAATCCGTGCCAACGGCTATCTCGATCTTGCAATGGAATTTGATTTAAAATTTCTTGTGCTGGCTCCGTTTTCTTCATTGCAATATAGGTTTCCGCATAGAGCAGGGCAACATCACTGTTTTTCTTATCGGAAAGTTCCCATGCGTCTTTCAACAATGGCAATGCGGCTTCGTAATTTTCTACTTGCAAGAAATCTAATGCTTGTTGGAATTTTAAATCTTCCTCTTTAAGTAAAATAATGCTTAATCGTTGGATTAATGATGCTTTATCAAGCATGCCTGGAAATGCCTCTAATGCCTGTGCTTCTTTAAACAAATAGGTGGTTGGCAATGCTTGGATGCGGAATTGTGCGGCAATCATTTGCTCTTTTTCACAATCTACTTTTCCAAGAATAAATTGTCCTTGATATTGTTCTGCAACTTGCTCAAGTAGCACCAAAAAATCCGCCGATTCTTTATGGGTTGGCGCGTAAAAATTGATGACAAGTGGTTTTTCTAAGGATTGTTGCAGTATTTCAGTAAGATTTTGTTCGTTGATCTCAACGATAAAAGGAAAATCAGCCATGTTTTATCCTTGTGAAAAAATAATGGCTGATTTTAGCAAAGTGCGGAAGATTTTAGAAACGTTTTACCATTTATTAAGTAAGTTTTTCTAGGATCAATTTTCCCATCATTTCAATATGTGCATGCTCTATATTAAGTGCGGGAATATATTGATAAGATTGTCCACCATTTTTTAGAAAATTTTCTCGATTTTCTTTGTCAATTTCTTCAATGGTTTCTAAACAATCTACGGAGAAACCTGGACAAATGACAGCTATTTTATGAATGCCTTGTGGTGCTGCATTTTGAAGAAATTTATCTGTGTAAGGCTGTAGCCATTCTTCACGTCCAAAGCGAGATTGAAACGTCATTCCCCATTGGTTTTCTGTTAAGCCCAGTTTATTAACCACTGCAATAGTCGTTTGTTTACAATGTTCACGATAATAATCGCCCATTTTTTCATAACGCAAAGGAATACCGTGATAAGAAAATAGTAAAAATTCATCGGATTTTAACCGCACTTTTATGGAGTTTGCTAAGGCGTTAATGTAATTTTCATCAACATGATAAGAATGGATGAAATCAAAAGGCACTAATCCTCGTTCTTCTTTAAGTGCATTAGCGAAAGCATCAAATACTGCGCCCGTGGTTGAGCTAGAGTATTGCGGATAAAGAGGTAAAACAATAATTCGCTCAACTTGATTTTTAAGCAAATTTTTTACCGCACTTTGCATTGATGGATTGCCGTATGTCATGGCAATTTCTACTTGTGTATCGATATTTTGCTTATCTAAATAGGTTTGTAATGCGTCTTTTTGTTGTCGTGAAATGGCAAGTAAAGGCGATCCTTGTTCTGTCCAAATGGCTTGATAATTTTTGGCAATACGTTTTGAACGCAATGGCAAAATAATGGCTTTTAGCAGTGGATACCATTTGCAACGCGGTAAATCGACCACGCGAGGATCCGTTAAAAATTGCCATAAATAACGGCTAATTGACTTCGGTGTCGGGCTATCTGGCGTGCCTAGATTGGCAAGTAATACGCCGATTTTTGCTGGTTTTGTCATAAATTGATTACGGAAAGGGTTAATCTAGAAACACAACAAAGTTTATTCTCTTCTGTGCGGATGTCAATTTGCCAAACTTGGATATTTCTGCCTAAATTAATCGGCGTGGCTCTCGCGGTTACTTTACCTGAACGAACAGGGCGAAGATGATTGGCGTTAATATCCAATCCCACCGCAGTTTTGCCTTCTTCTAAACAAAGCGAACCCGCAAGGGAACCAATTGTTTCAGCTAAAGCAACCGAAACCCCGCCATGCAATACACCAAACGGCTGCATAGTACGATGATCCACTGGCATTGTCGCTTCAATCCAATCCTCGCCAAAAGCTGAAATTTCAATGCCAAGATGGCTAACTGCACTGTTGGAGCAGAGTTGATTTAAGTTTTCGAGCGTGAAGTTTTTTTGCCAAATCATGATGTTCCTTTCATTACGCTAAAATTTCTAATAATGCCTGCACAGGGTGTTTTAGCACCACATGTTCATAACGTTTTACCTGACTGCGGCAAGAATAACCAGTTGCTAAACAAAAGTGCGGATCTTTTTCATGTAGTTTTTTATGCCAGGATACATCGTAGATTTCTCGGCTCATTTTTTGATTTTGCACTTCATGTCCAAATACACCAGCCATACCGCAACATCCGACTTTTTCTACATTAAGTTGTTGTCCAAATCTTCTAAAAATTTCTTGCCATTCTTTTGGACTGTTCGGCATAAAAGTAGATTCCGTACAATGCGGGAATAAATACCAATCGAAAGTGCGGTCAGTTTTGGCGATGTTTTTTAACTTCTCTTGTAACTCCGCATTTTGTAATCTTTGTTTTAACCATTCGTGTGCGGTGAGAACGTGAAAGTCGCCCCGTTTTTCTTGTAGTGCTTCTTTGTATTCATCTCGATAAGATAGCACGATGGCTGGATCAACGCCCACAAGAGGAATGCCTAATTTTGCCATTCGATTTAAAAACTCGGCTTGGTTTTGTGCGGTTTTGCTAAAGCGTTTTAAGAAACCTTTAATGTGCATTGCTTTGCCGTTTGGTTTAAATGGCAACAGAATTGGTGTAAAGCCTAATTCCTGCGTAAGCAGAACAAAATCGCGTACCACTTTCGCATCATAGTAAGAGGTATAAGGATCTTGCACAATAAATAAAATATCGTTTTTTTCTACCGCACTTAGGTCTTCCAATTCTTCCAAGGATTTGCCTTGATAATGAATTTCCACCAGTTGTTGTTGCAAATTGGGTTCAGAAAGCAAGGGCAAATCGGTCATGCCTAACGTTTTTTCCACTAATGTTTGTGTGACTTTTAGCTTGGTAAAATAATTAAAGAATTTTGCCTGCTTTGCCATATAAGGAGCAGCGATTTCTAAATTTGCCACAATGTGATCTTTTGCGGGGCGTAAGTAGCGGCTGTGATAGAAATGAAAGAATTTCGCGCGGAAACTTGGTACATCGATTTTAATCGGGCATTGGCTTGCACAGGCTTTACAAGCAAGGCAAGTGTCCATTGCAGCTTTTACTTCGTGAGAAAAATCATAATCGCCTCGCCATTTTTGAACCGTATTGCTTAGTCTTTTTACAAGTGCGGTTAGTTTTATTTCTGTTTTACGGAAGTCTAATTGTTCGGACGAAACATTTTCATTCGCCATCAATCGAAGCCATTCTCGAACCATGGCTGCGCGACCTTTCGGCGAAAATACACGGTTTTTACTGACTTTCATCGACGGGCACATAATGCTGTGTTCATCAAAATTAAAACATAACCCGTTTCCATTGCAGTTCATCGCACCCTTAAATTCATCACGCACTTGGATAGGAATTTGGCGATCCTTATCAGCTCGCATCGGCGAAAGAATAGAATAAAGTTCCTCTTTGGAATGCAAAGGCGTACAGATTTTGCCGGGATTTAAGCGATTGTTCGGATCGAATAAGGTTTTGATATAACGAAGTTCGTGCCAGAGTTCTGGGGTAAAGAATTTTTCGCCGTAATGGGAACGCACGCCTTTTCCATGCTCTCCCCAAAGTAATCCACCATATTTAATCGTAAGTTCTGCCACTTCATCTGAAATTTGTTTAAATAATTTCACTTGTTCTTTATCGCATAAATCAAGCGCAGGGCGAACGTGTAACACACCCGCATCCACGTGACCAAACATGCCGTATTGTAAATTGTGCTGGTCTAATAAAGCGCGAAATTCACTGATGTAATCCGCAAGATTTTCTGGGGGGACACAAGTATCTTCTACAAAAGGAATCGGTTTGGCTGCACCTTTTGCATTACCAAGTAAGCCCACGGCTTTTTTTCGCATCGCATAAATACGTTCAATAGAAGGTAAATCAGAACAAACTTGATAGCCAATAATGTGATCTTGATTGTGTTCAATTTTTTCATCAAGTGAGCGACAAAGTGCGGTGACTTGGCGGTCTATTTTTTCTTTATTATTACCAGCAAATTCCACAATATTTAAACCGAGAATTGGATCTTTTTCATCTTCTGTAAGAAGTTCATTCACAGAGTGCCAAATAATATCTTGTTTGGCGAGGTTTAAGACTTTGGAATCAACGGTTTCCACAGAAAGCGCATTGGCTTTTACCATAAAGGGTGCATTGCGTAATGCCGCATCAAAAGAACGATATTTAATATTGATGAGCGTGCGATACTGCGGAATTGGCAGAAGATTGAGTTTGGCTTCGCAAATAAATGCGAGAGAACCTTCAGAACCAGTGAGAATTCTCGTGAGATTAAATTCACTTTCATCTTCATTAAAGACATTTTTCAGATCGTAACCCGTTAAAAAACGGTTAAGTTGTGGCAAATCTTTAATGATAGCCGCTCTTTTTTCTTTACAGTGTTGCGCGATTGTTTGATGGAGTCTTTTGCTACTCTCACTTAATTTAAGCGCATCAATGTTTTCTAAAACATCAACAGAATTGACCGCACTTGTATCTAAAATTTCGCCATTTATTAAGACTGCACGTAATGCCAAAACATGATTAGAGGTTTTACCGTATTGCAATGAACCTTGCCCCGAGGCATCTGTGTTAATCATTCCGCCTAAAGTCGCTCGATTGCTGGTGGATAACTCTGGAGCAAAGAATAAACCATGTGGTTTTAAAAATTGATTAAGTTGATCTTTTACAACGCCTGCTTGTACTCGAACCCAGCGTTCTTTTACATTGAGTTCTAAAATGGCAGTCATATGACGAGAAAGATCCACTATTATATTGTTATTAATGGATTGTCCATTTGTGCCAGTGCCTCCACCGCGAGGCGTAAAGCTGATTGATTGATATTCAGGTAAATTTGCCAATTTGGTTATACGCACTATATCAGCAACATTTTTCGGAAAAAGAATCGCTTGTGGAAGTTGTTGGTAAACGCTGTTATCCGTAGCCAGACTTAATCTATCCGAATAATTTGTTGCAATATCCCCCTCAAAATGTTGGCATTGAAGATCATCAAGATAATCAAGTACATATTGTTCAACTTGAGGAATGCGATTTAGATTTGGCAACATAGTATTTAACTCATTTAAAGGTAAAAATGGCAGGTTATTGATAATATCTTAAGGCGTTAATGATGTCGAATTAGATTTTGAGCATTTTTAAGGAGTGTTTTATGGAGTAAATGAGTCAAGAAAAGAGTGTTGTTTGGATGAAAAATAAACAAAAAATTCAAAAGAATTTGATCTTTTCAATTTTTATAGGATAATAAGCGCACTTTTGAACGTTCCTTTGGCGTAAACAAAGGAATTGAATTTGTCAAAAGGTAATAAAGTAGGGCAAATTCAAAACCCTAGTTAAGTGACTGTTTAGAATGTAACTTTAATTAAAAGTTCAGTATAAACAAGGACACTTTTTTATTACTATTCGATCACTAAATAGAGGACATCAAAATGAAAAAAACTGCAATCGCATTAGTAGTTGCTGGTTTAGCAGCAGCTTCAGTAGCTCAAGCAGCTCCACAAGAAAACACTTTCTACGCTGGCGTTAAAGCTGGTCAAGCATCTTTTCACGATGGACTTCGTGCTCTAGCTCGTGAAAAGAATGTTGGTTATCACCGTAATTCTTTCACTTATGGTGTATTCGGTGGTTATCAAATTTTAAATCAAAATAACTTAGGTTTAGCGGTTGAATTAGGTTACGACGATTTCGGTCGTGCTAAAGGTCGTGAAAAAGGTAAAACTGTTGCTAAACACACTAACCACGGTGCGCATTTAAGCTTAAAAGGTAGCTATGAAGTGTTAGAAGGTTTAGATGTTTATGGTAAAGCAGGTGTTGCTTTAGTTCGTTCTGACTATAAATTGTACGATAAAAATAGTAGTAATACTCTTAAAAAACTAGGCGAACATCACAGAGCACGTGCCTCTGGTTTATTTGCAGTAGGTGCAGAATATGCAGTATTACCAGAATTAGCAGTTCGTTTAGAATACCAATGGCTAACTCGCGTAGGTAAATACCGCCCTCAAGATAAACCAAATACCGCACTTAACTACAACCCTTGGATTGGTTCTATCAATGCGGGTATTTCTTACCGTTTTGGTCAAGGCGCAGCGCCAGTTGTTGCAGCACCTGAAGTTGTAAGCAAAACTTTCAGCTTAAACTCTGATGTAACTTTCGCATTTGGTAAAGCAAACTTAAAACCTCAAGCGCAAGCAACATTAGACAGCATCTATGGCGAAATGTCACAAGTTAAAAGTGCAAAAGTAGCTATTGCTGGTTACACTGACCGTATTGGTTCTGACGCGTTCAACGTAAAACTTTCTCAAGAACGTGCAGATTCAGTAGCTAACTACTTTGTTGCTAAAGGTGTTGCAGCAGACGCAATCTCTGCAACTGGCTACGGTAAAGCAAACCCAGTAACTGGTGCAACTTGTGACCAAGTTAAAGGTCGTAAAGCGCTTATCGCTTGTCTTGCTCCAGACCGTCGTGTAGAAATCGCAGTAAACGGTACTAAATAATTTTAGTATTTGTTTAACGAAAGATTAAATACAGAAAAAGGCTTAAACTTCGGTTTAGGCCTTTTGTTTTAAATGAATATAAAACCAAGCATTTCAATCAAGTTTTAACTTGTGATAAAATGCTTACCTCGTTTATTTATAGGGAACATTATGGAAACCTTAGACAAAATCAAAAAGCAAATTAGTGAAAATCCCATTCTTATTTATATGAAAGGTTCGCCAAAATTACCATCTTGTGGTTTTTCTGCTCGTGCATCAGAGGCATTAATGCACTGCAAAGTGCCTTTTGGTTATGTGGATATTTTGCAACATCCAGATATTCGTGCTGAATTACCAACATATGCAAATTGGCCAACTTTCCCACAATTATGGGTTGAGGGAGAATTAATTGGTGGTTGTGATATTATTTTAGAAATGTATCAAGCAGGCGAATTGCAAACTTTATTAGCTGAAGTGGCAGCAAAGCACGCTTAATCACAGTGGAAAAATAAAACCCGCAATAAGCGGGTTTTTTATATAATAAATTTCCCTTTCATTATTAAATAATAGATTAAGCAAACTTTAATACCTTAGAAAGTGCGGTGAAAAATTTATCGTTTTCTTCAGGTAAACCAATACTTATGCGTAAATGATTTGGCATACCATAACCAGCAATTGGGCGAACAATTACACCTTCTCGTAACAACGCATCATAAATCGAAGTGGCAGGTTGTTTGAAATCAATGGTTATAAAATTTCCTTTAGAGGGAATATAATCCAATTGATTTTTTTGACAAAAGTCTTCATAACGTCGCATTTCTATTCGATTATTTTCAGCGACTTTTTCAATAAATTCATCGTCATTCATTACGGCAACTGCAGCGGTTAATGCCAAAGAATTACAGTTAAATGGCTGTCTAACTCGATTTAATAAATCTGCGATTTCTGGATTAGATACCGCATAACCAATGCGTAAGCCTGCCAAGCCATAGGCTTTAGAAAGAGTGCGTGAAATAATTAAATTTGAATATTTTTTTAATAAACTGAAAGAGTCCACTCGTTCTTCAGATCTAGTAAATTCTGTGTAGGCTTCATCTAATACCACGATTACATTTTCGGGGACTTTTGCTAAAAAATCTTCAATTTCTTGTGATGTTAAAAAATTACCCGTTGGATTATTGGGATTAGCAATGTAAATGAGCTTTGTTTTATCAGAAAGTGCGGTTAAAAATCCTTGTAAATCGTGTCCCCAATTTTTAGCTGGAATTTCTTTTGCAATTGCATTTATCGCTTTAGTCACTAAAGGATAAACAATAAAAGCATATTGTGAATAAATGATTTCATCGCCTTCCGTTGCGAAAGTGTGAGCAAAAAGTTCTAATAAATCATTTGAGCCATTACCGAGTGTAATTTGATTTGGTTGAACGCCAAATTTTTTTGCGATAGTTTGTTTTAGTTCAAAGCCATTCGCATCTGGATAACGAGTCAGTTTATCTAATTGTTCGAAAATTGCTTTTTTTGCACTTTCTGGAAAACCAAATGGGTTTTCGTTTGAGGCAAGTTTAACGATATTGGAAATACCAATTTCTCGTTCTAATTCTTCAATCGGTTTACCAGCTTGGTAAGGTGATAAGGATTTTACGCCACGATTGGCAATGTTAATGTACTGCATAGTGTTATTTGTAAATATTGATATGGGTTAGTATGTATTTTTAAATAAATTTGGGCGTAGTAAATACGCCCATTGGAAATATTTTTCCTATTGAGGAAGATTTTCAGCTTCAAATTTTTTCATAAATGAAATGAGTGCCTCAACACCATTTTGCGACATTGCATTATAAATAGATGCGCGCATTCCACCTAAAACCTTATGACCTTTCAAGGCTTGCAAACCCGTAGCAGTAGATTCTGCGACAAATTTTGCATCTAATTCAGGATTACCTGTGATGAAAGTGACATTCATTGTTGAACGGTTTTCTTTTGCTACCACATTGCGGTAAAGTTTGCTCGAATCAATATAATCATAAAGAGTTTGTGCTTTTAGTGCATTACGTTTTTCGATTATTTCTAAGCCGCCTATTTCTTTAAGATGTTTAAATACGAGGGAACATAAATACCACGCAAAAGTTGGAGGCGTGTTGATCATTGAATCTGCATCACGTTGAGTTGCATAATTCCAAATAGAGGGGGGTTCTTTACGTGCATTACCGATTAAATCATCGCGAATAATCACTAACGTAATACCCGCAGGGCCAAGATTTTTTTGCGCACCTGCATAAATTATCCCAAATTTACTGATATCGATTTGACGTGAAAGAATATTTGAAGACATATCCGCGACCAATACGGCATTGCCCACATTTGGCACATCAAAAATCTCTACACCACTAATAGTTTCATTCGGGCAATAATGAACGTAGTCATATTGATCAGCGATATGGCTAAAATCAAGATCGGTAATTCGAGTCTGTTCGCCATTTTCTACGATAGTGATTTCATCAATTTCTGCAAAATTTCTTGCTTCTTTTGCCGCTGTAGCTGACCAATGCCCACTATTTAAATAAAGGGCTTTGCCTTTTTTACCGATTAAGTTCATCGGAATTGCGGCAAATTGACCGCGAGCGCCACCTTGTAAGAAAAGTACACGATAGTTATCAGGAATATTGTAAACCTCACGTAGATCTTTTTCCGCTTGGGTAACGAGTTCCATAAAATACTTTCCACGATGGCTTACTTCCATTACAGAAACACCTTGATTGAGCCAGTTTGTAAGTTCATTTTGTGCTTTTTGCAACACTTCTGGGAAAATCATCGCAGGACCTGCGCTAAAATTAAAGACTTGTGACATTGTATTTCCTTGCTTTTTATGAAAATAATGATGTCTTTTTTATCACTACAAAAATCGATAATCAATGCTTTTTACTGAAATCAAAAAAATTCTTTCTATCATTCATAAAATAGAGGGTAAATTTTGACGATTGATTAAAAAAAAGCTAAATTACGGCACAGTCATTTTATTTATTTTAAAGGGAGTTGTTATGGAAATTGTGAATAAACAATCTTTTCAAGAAGTGTTGGAATACGTGCGTATGTATCGTTTAAAAAATAGAATTAAACGAGATATGGAAGACAATAATCGTAAGATTCGCGATAACCAAAAACGCATATTGTTATTGGATAATTTAAATCAATATATTCGTGATGATATGACTATTGCAGAAGTACGCGGAATTATTGAAAGTATGCGTGATGATTATGAAAGCCGTGTGGATGATTATACAATTCGCAATGCTGAACTTTCTAAGCAACGCCGTGAAGCGAGTACGAAAATGAAAGAACAGAAAAAAGCACACGCAGAATTATTGAAAAATGCTGAAAAATAATAGGATAACTAGAGCCGACTAAATCAGTCGGCTTATTTTTTATAAGCTATTCATTGCGTTAATGATTTTAATTTCATCAAAATTGACAATATCTTCTTGGAATATTGTGCGTTCTTGAATTTTCCCTTCTTGTAATAATTTTTCTCGTTGTGTGCCTAAAAGCAATGGCGTGTCTGGCGTGTACCATTTTTTTCCTTGGCGAAAAATTAAATTACCGATGGAACAATCTGTCACTTTTCCATTTTTGATAATCATAATTTCATCACAAGCACCACGTTGAGCAAATAATGTATTAATTAAACTGCGATCTAAATATTTCAAACTATATTCAATGTCATCACAAATTACAGGTTGAAAAGTGCGGTAGATTTTTCGTTGGTATTCAAAATATTGAATTTGTGTGGTTTCGGCATTGTAATCAATGCGGCAGCGAACTAATTGATTTTGTAAATCTTCAGGCAGTTGAATAAGGGAAAAAAGATTAAAAATTTTCACCGCACTTTTGCCATAATATTCACGCAAACTACGTTCATATCGCGCTTGGTGTAAATCGATATTTTGAATTTTCCCGTTTTCAATACAAAGGGTTTCAAATAGAGGATACATTAATCAGCACCTTCAATCGGTAAATAGACTTTTTCTAATAATTCTTCATATTCATCTTGCGCATTGCTATGAATGGTAATCCCGCCTCCACTATGAAAATAAAATTTTTCATCTACTTGAGAAATAAATCGAATTGCTACCGCACTTTGTAGTGTTTTGCCATCAAATATGCCAAAAATTCCCGTGTAATAACCGCGCTTTTGTTTTTCTGCTTGTTGAATAATTTGTGTGGTTTTTTCTTTTGGTGCACCACTAATAGACCCAGCAGGCAACAGTTTCTCTAAAATATCACCAATTTGATTTTGCCAGTTTTCATTCAATTTTCCGTAAATTTCAGAACTGGTTTGCAGTATTTCGCCTTTTTGTGTTTTGATGCGATCGATATAACGAAATTTTTTCACTTGAATGTGTTCTGCCACCATGGATAAATCATTACGCATTAAATCAACAATCGTGTAATGCTCGCGTTGTTCTTTTTCATTTGTGAGTAACTGATTTTCTGCATCGGGCAGAGTGGCATTAATTGTCCCTTTCATGGGATAGGTAAAAATATTGTTGTCATGAATATTGACAAAACATTCAGGCGAAAAGCAAACGAATTGATCTTGTAACCACAATTTATAAGGTGCATTGGTTTGATGAAAAATTTGTTCAAGTGACAGATTACCTGAAATTTCAGTGGGGTAGGTGAGATTTAATAAATAAGAATTACCTTTTTGTAATTCACTTTGAACAAGTTCAAAACCTTGTTGATAATGCGAGAAAGGCATTGGATGTTTGGTGAAATTAAGAGGGAGAGATTGTGGAGAAATCGTGCAATTTCTTTTGCCTAAAATATCAAAATAAATGCCTTGTTGTGCAGAATTTTCGAGAGGACAAATCAAGGGTTTTTCTTTTTCAAAATCAATAAGAAAGAAAAATGGCGTGCGTTGTTTGCCATAATGATTAGCCTGTTCAATAAAATGTTGCATTGTGCTTTGTGCCATTTTGCGTAAAATGACCTGATTATAACGAATACCGAACTGTTATGAAATTACTCATCATTAATAATCACGATTCTTTTACTTTTAACTTGGTGGATTTAATTCGAAAATTAAATGTGCCTTATGATGTTTTAAACGTGGAAGATTTAAAGGAAAGTACAGCGGAAAAATATAGTCATATATTGATTTCGCCAGGGCCTGATATACCACGCGCTTATCCACAACTTTTTTCTATGTTGGAAAAATATTATCAGCAAAAATCTATTTTAGGTGTGTGTTTAGGGCATCAAACCTTATGTGAATTTTTTGGTGGTACATTGTATAACTTAGAGAATGTTCGTCACGGGCAGAAACGAACATTAAAAGTGCGGTCAAATTCTCCATTGTTTTTTGATCTTCCAACTGAATTTAATATCGGGCTATATCATTCTTGGGGCGTACAGGAAGAAGATTTTCCTGATTGCCTAGAAGTTACCGCACTTTGCGATGAAGGCGTGGTGATGGCAATGCAACATAAATCTTTGCCAATTTATAGTGTCCAGTTTCATCCAGAATCTTATATGTCAGACTTTGGCGAGAAAATTTTGCGTAATTGGTTGGCGATTCCTCCCTCAACTAACCCATAATACCGCTTGCTTATTAAGCAAAAATGCGTATTATAGCCGTCTATACGTCAATACATCCAAATTTAAAAGAAGAAGAGAGAAAATATGTCTAGCTATTTATTTACATCTGAATCTGTCTCTGAAGGGCATCCAGATAAAATTGCCGATCAAATTTCTGATGCAGTACTTGATGAAATCCTAAAACAAGATCCAAAAGCACGAGTAGCTTGTGAAACTTACGTAAAAACCGGTATGGCATTGGTGGGTGGGGAAATCACAACCTCTGCGTGGGTTGATATTGAGAATTTAACCCGTAAAGTGATTTGTGATATTGGTTATGAACATTCTGAAATGGGTTTTGATGGTCATTCTTGTGCGGTGCTTAATGCGATTGGTAAACAATCTGCAGATATTAATCAAGGCGTTGATCGTGAAAATCCATTAGATCAAGGTGCAGGCGACCAAGGTATTATGTTTGGTTATGCCACCAATGAAACGGATGTATTAATGCCTGCAGCTATTACTTATGCACATCGTTTAATGGAAAAACAAGCTGAAGTGCGTAAAAGCGGTAAATTAGCATGGTTACGCCCAGATGCGAAAAGCCAAGTCACGTTAAAATATGAAGATAATAAAATTGTTGGTGTGGATGCGGTTGTACTTTCTACTCAACATTCTGAAGAAGTTAGCCAAAAAGATTTACACGAAGGTGTGATGGAAGAAATTATCAAACCTGTATTACCAACTGAATGGCTTTCTAAAGAAACAAAATTCTTCATCAACCCGACTGGTCGTTTTGTTATTGGTGGACCGATGGGGGATTGTGGTTTAACTGGTCGTAAAATTATCGTGGATACTTACGGTGGTGCTGCTCGTCACGGTGGTGGCGCATTCTCAGGAAAAGATCCATCTAAAGTAGATCGTTCAGCGGCTTATGCTGCACGTTATGTCGCAAAAAATATTGTGGCAGCAGGTTTAGCAGATCGTTGTGAAATCCAACTTTCTTATGCGATTGGTGTGGCTGATCCAACATCTATCATGGTCGAAACCTTTGGAACTGGAAAAGTTGCAAATGAATTATTAGTGTCATTAGTTCGTGAGTTTTTTGATTTACGTCCTTATGGCTTAATTAAAATGTTAGATTTAATCCAACCAATCTATCGTGAAACGGCGGCTTATGGCCATTTCGGTCGTGAGCAATTCCCTTGGGAAAAAGTGGATCGCACAGAAGATTTACGTATTGCGGCAGGTTTAAAATAATAGGCTTGAATTTTTAGTTTGAAAGGCTTATATTGAAAAGGCAACAAGGTTTCTTGTTGCCTTAGTTGGTTTAGGTTGCTACCAAGCTGGGGAGCTAAAGGACAGCAACAAGAACCCGATAATAATCATTAAGATGATTTTTATCATAAGGCTATCTCCTTTCAGAGTTGTTAAACAAAGCTGATCGAGATTGAGTTACTGCCTGACCCGCCAGTCAGGCAATAACGTACCTGACCAACCACTGGTTATTCTATCATATAAAAGCCGCTTATCTAGCGGTTTTTGCTTTTACCGATGACATCAATATCACTTATTCCATTCCGTCATTTAAAAATGCAAGTGCAACGCAAATTGAATCAGTCTTTGCTGCTTGCAGAGGCTTATTTTAAGCGAAAATTTACAATGCCAGAGGTAAATTATGAGTTACGAGGTATAAAGGCAGGCGTGGCTTACCTACAAAAAAATGAAATAAAATTTAACCGCACTTTATTGCAAGAAAATACGGATGAATTTATTCGACAAGTCGTGCCACATGAGCTTGCGCATTTGATTGTGTATCAAATGTTTGGTCGCGTAAAACCACACGGGAAAGAGTGGCAGCTTGTAATGAATGAAATTTTTAAGCTTCCCGCAGACACTTGCCATCAATTTGATATAAAAAACGTGCAAGGTAAAACCTTTGAATATCGTTGTGCTTGCCAAACCCATTTTCTAACTATTCGTCGGCATAACAAAATAATGAAAGAAAACATCGAATATTTGTGTAAAAAATGTAAGGGAAAATTAGTTTTTGTCGATGATGAAGAATAATTTTTGTGATATATTTTTCCAATTTATTCAATAAATAAAGGAGTTATCCAATGAAAAAATCTTTATTAGCAGTTATTGTTGGTGCATTTGCCTTTGCTTCTGTTGCAAATGCGAATATTTATGCTGAGGGCGATATCGGTTTATCTCAAACTAAAGCAAACGGTAGTAACAATACAAGAGTTGAACCTCGCGTATCCGTGGGTTATAAAGTAGGAAATACACGTGTTGCGGGTGATTATACTCATCATGGAAAAGTTGATGGCACAAAAATTCAAGGTTTAGGTGCATCAGTATTATATGATTTTGACACGAATTCTAAAGTGCAACCTTATGTTGGTGCTCGTGTAGCGACTAATCAATTTAAATACACCAATCGCGCAGAACAAAAGTTTAAAAGTTCTTCTGATATTAAGCTCGGATATGGGGTTGTAGCAGGTGCAAAATATAAGTTAGATGGCAACTGGTACGCAAATGGTGGAGTTGAGTACAATCGTTTAGGTAATTTTGATAGTACCAAAGTTAATAACTATGGTGCGAAAGTTGGTGTGGGTTACGGATTCTAATTTTTAGAATACAAAAATCTTTTTTATAAAACACTTTAATTTAACGGTGATCGTTTAAAACAATCACCGTTATTTATTTTGGGATGATTTCAATACGCTAAAACCCAAAACTTACCCCAGTTGCAGCACCCACACCGTTATTGGTATCAGCAGAGCCTGAAAGGCTAATTACCATATTCGGTTTAGGTGTATAACTAACCCCAACTGCAACGGCAGATTGTCCTCGATAAGTAGTCCCTGCAGCTACGCCAGTAATTTGGCGGGTTATGCCTCTTATTTCATTCCCCACTGAAACCGAACCCGCAGTGCCTTTCCAAATTGAAACTAATTCATTTTTAGCTGTTTCATAAGATTTAGTCGCATTGTCAATCTTAGCTTGATTTGGATTAGCTGCGGTTTTCAACTGTTCCATATTGCTTTTTAACCCAGCAACTTCCTCTTTTTTTTTCGGCAAATCGTAAAGAATATTATGTAATTCTGCCAAATCAGCATAATTTTGACGCTCTGTTTTATAAGCATTTTCCAATGGCTTAATTTCAAAAATATGTGATCAAGATCACAAAATAAAAAATCCCAACGGAGATTGGGATTTAAAATCACTAAAAATTTTACCGCACTTTATGCTTTGCTTACTTCAAAACGTTCAAATGCCAATACTTTTTTCTCTAATTTACGTAGTAATAATGTTGCAATGCCCGTAATAATTAAATAGATACCGCCCGCAATGCCGTAAATTGTGATTGCATCATATTCTGTCCCATAAAGTTGGCGTGCGTAACCCATAATATCCATAATCGTAATGGTGGATGCTAATGCCGTGCCTTTAAATACCAAAATAATTTCGTTACTGTAAGACGGCAACGCACGTTTTAAGGCATAAGGAATTAAAATTTTTAAAGTTTGTATGCGGTTTAATCCTAATGCGCCACAACTTTCCCATTGTCCTTTGGGAATGGCTTTCACTGCACCGTGAAATAATTGGGTGGAATAGGCTGCACTGTTTAGTGCTAAAGCTAATGCAGCACAGAACCACGCATTGGATAAGACATACCATAATGGGCTGTCAATAATCCATTGGAATTGACCGGGCCCTGCATAAATTAAAAAGAACTGTACTAACAGTGGCGTGCCTGTGAATAAAGTAAGGTATAAATTGACCGCACTTTTTATCCATTTGTTTTCCATTGAAAGTAAAAAAGTAAGAAATAAGGCTAAAAAGAAAGCAATCAGTAAGGATACGACTGTGAGGAGTAAACTCGTTGGGATCCCTTGTGCGATCACAGTTAAATATTCTTGAAACATTATTTCACGCCCCTTTCAAAACGAGTAAAACGCAGCTCTAATTTTCGAATACCAACTTGGCTAATTAATGTCACTGCTAAATAAATTAACGCAGCAATACCATACCAAGTAAAAGGCTGATGGGTGTTGGTATTAATCAGATCCGCTTGGCGCATCAAATCGTCTACGCCAATTAATGAAACCAATGCCGTATCTTTTAGCAATACAAGCCATTGGTTGCTTAAACCAGGTAAGGCGTGACGCCATACTTGTGGCATAACAATATGAATGAACGTATAGCTTTTGCTTAAGCCTAACGCTGCACCTGATTCCCATTGTCCTTTTGGTATGGCTTGAATTGCACCGCGTAATGTTTGTGAAGCATAAGCTGCAAAAATGAGAGAAAGCGCAAACACACCACAGCCAAATGCCCCAAATTCAATGTATTCTCCTGTCAGCATTTCGACTAATTCGGTAGAACCAAAATAGACAAGTAATACAACAATAATTTCGGGTAAGCCACGTAATAATGCCACAAATACTGTCATCGGCTTGCCAACAAAGCGATTTGCTTCAAGCACGGCAAAAATAAGGCTTAAAAATAAGCCTAAGAGCAATGAACAGACCGCAAGCCCTAAAGTCATTAGAGCAGCGGTAAACATTAAAGAAAGAAAGTCAGAAAACATAAATTATTTTGTCATCCATTTATCATAGATTTTTTGGTATTCGCCATTTGCTTTAATTGCAGCTAAACCTTTGTTTAATTGTGCAGCCAAATCTTTGTTTGATTTGTGCATTGCAATACCTAAACCATTACCAAAATATTTTTTATTGGTTACTTTTTCGCCTACAAATTGAATTTCTGGCTCTTTGGAAATCATATCGGAAAGCACTGCGGTATCGCCCAAAATAATGTCAATCCGACCGCTCTTTAAGTCTAAAATGGCATTTTGTAAACTTGCATAGGATTTTGGACTATATTGCTTGGTTTCTGCTACGGTATATTGTTGGAATGTTGTACCATTTTGAACACCTATATTTTTTGCACTTTCTAAGGTTGCTTTGCCTTTAAGAGCAACATAGCTTGCAGAGCTATCGTAATACGCATCAGAGAATAACACTTGTTTTGCACGAGCATCGGTAATATCGATTGCGGAAATTGCTGCATCAAAACGTTTTGCTTTTAAACTTGGAATTAATGAATCAAAGGTTTCGCTCTTGAATTTACAGGTTACTTGAATTTCTTGACAAATTGCATTCGCCACATCCACATCAAAACCAATAATTTCGCCTTTTGCATTTGTGGTTTCAAATGGTGGATAGCTAGGTTCCATTGCAAAAGTGAGTTCTTGTGCGCTTACAGCAATAGATGATCCCAATAAAATGGCAGTTAATAATGTTTTTTTCATCGTAAGTTCCTTATTTTCTAGTGAGAAAGATAGTGTTTAAATTGTTCCGTTTTTGGATTTTCAAAGCAATCAGCCGATCCCATTTCGACGATTTTACCTTGTTCCATATAGACGACTTTTGTCGCTACTTTTTGCGCCACATTGACTTCGTGGGTTACAATCACTTGCGTAATGCCAGTTTCTTGTAATTCTTTAATAATATCTACAACTTGCGCTGTAATTTCTGGATCTAGCGCAGCCGTTGGTTCATCAAATAACAGAACTTGTGGCTTCATCATCAGGGCGCGCGCTATTGCAACACGTTGTTGTTGACCGCCTGATAAATGCAATGGAAAGCGATCGGCAAGTTGTTCTAAACGTAAACGTTTTAACAATTCCATTGCATCGGTTTTCGCTTCATTTTCACTCACACCACGTACTTTCATTGGTGCTTCAATTAGGTTTTCAATTACCGTTAAGTGCGGCCAGAGATGATATTGTTGAAAAACCATTCCTACATCTTGGCGTAATTGTCGGATTGCTTTGGGATTTGCCATTGCATTGGATAAATTAAAATCATTATTTGCAATACTTAATTCACCAGACTTTGGCACTTCTAACAAATTTAATGTGCGAATTAATGTACTTTTGCCTGCACCACTTGGGCCCAGCAACACAACGGTATCGCCTTCTTCTGCTTCAAGGTTAATATCAAATAACGTTTGTGATGAACCGTAAAAGAAATTGAGATTTTTAACACGAATAGCCATTTTTCTTCTCTATGCTTCATAAGATGAAAAAATATTACATTTTTATGCATAATTATGCAAGTGCTATTAATAAAAAATCCCAAAAAATTTGGGATTTTAAAAACTTGATTGAAATCAACCGCACTTTAGGCTTGTTTTGCCATTTCAAACTCAATTAACATCATTAAAATATGAATAACTTTGATATGGATTTCTTGAATACGATCTGCATAACGGAAATGGGGTACACGAATTTCAACATCTGCTAATCCTGCCATTTTCCCGCCGTCTTTTCCTGTCATCGCAATGACTTTCATGCCTTTTGCTTTTGCCGCTTCAATAGCATTTAAGATATTTTTTGAATTACCAGAGGTTGATAAACCGAATAACACATCGCCTTTTTTCCCCACCGCTTCAACATAGCGAGAAAAGACATATTCATAGCCAAAATCATTACTTACACAGCTTAAATGACTTACATCTGAAATCGCAATAGCGGGGTAGCCAGGGCGATTTTCACGATAACGCCCCGTTAATTCTTCTGCAAAATGCATCGCATCACAGTGCGAACCGCCATTACCACAAGAAAGCACTTTTCCACCTTGTTTAAAACTATTGGAAATTAATAATGCCGCTTCTTGAATTAATTTAATGTTATTTTCGTCAGAAATAAATTTGTTTAACACATCTTGTGCTTCCACAAGTTCTGCTTTGATTTGATCTAAATACATTGATTGCTCCTTGTTGGGAATAAAATCGCGATGGCATTGTATAGCAGATGAAGATTCTTCGCTAGCCTAAATAAAAATTCATCTTTTTTCGATGAAATAATGATTTTTTGCGATTTAGATCGAAAAAATAAGTTTGAGTGGTTGGATATTTTTCAAGATATGTTTATCTTGCGTAAACTTATTAGCCCTTTAATTTTCAAAAACACAATGAAATTTTACCGCACTTTGTTACTTTTCTTTGCTAGTTCTTTTGCTTTTGCTAACTCAGATTTAATGCTTCTTCATACCTATAATAATCAACCCATAGAGGGTTGGGTGATGTCTGAAAAGTTAGATGGTGTACGAGGTTATTGGGATGGAAAGCAATTATTAACCCGACAAGGGCAACCTTTATTACCGCCCGCCTATTTCACTAAGGATTTTCCGCCTTTTGCCATTGATGGCGAATTATTTAGTGAGCGAAATCATTTTGAGGAAATTTCATCCATCACAAAATCTTTTAAAGGCGATGGTTGGGAAAAACTTAAATTGTATGTTTTTGATGTGCCTGATGCAGAGGGCAATTTATTTGAGCGTTTAGCTAAATTGAAAGCCTATTTACTTGAATATCCTACAACTTATATTGAAATTATTGAGCAAATTCCTGTTAAAGATAAAACCCATTTATATCAATTTCTTGCACAAGTCGAAAATTTGCAAGGCGAGGGCGTTGTTGTACGTAACCCTAATGCACCTTATGAACGTAAGCGAAGCTCACAAATTTTAAAATTGAAAACAGCACGAGATGAAGAATGTACGGTTATTGCACACCATAAAGGCAAAGGACAATTTGAAAATGTGATGGGTGCTTTAACTTGTAAAAATCATCGGGGAGAATTTAAAATCGGTTCGGGTTTTAATTTAAACGAACGAGAAAATCCCCCTCCGATAGGATCTGTGATTACTTATAAATATCGAGGCATTACGAATAGTGGAAAACCTCGATTTGCAACCTATTGGCGAGAGAAAAAATGAGCCTATTTATAAATCTGACAAAATGAATTTAATCAATATGGAAACAAGCGATTAATTTTCCATCAGTATATTGTTCCAAGTGCGGTTGATTTTCACGACATTTTTCTGTCGCTTTCCAACAACGAGGATTAAATGCACAGCCTTTTGGCGGATTAATCGGGCTTGGCAATTCGCCTGTCAGTTTTATGCGTTCACGGCGCAAGTTTGGCGACAAACGTGGTGTCGCTGAAAGTAACGCTTTGGTATAAGGATGCTGAGGATTAGAAAAAATCTGCTCTGTCGTCCCTTTTTCAATACAACGACCTAGATACATTACCATCACTTCATCAGCGATATGTTCTACCACAGAAAGATCGTGTGAAATGAACACGTAAGACAAGCCTAATTCATCTTGTAAATCCATCATTAAATTCAGTACTTGTGCACGCACGGAAACATCCAATGCAGAAACAGGCTCATCGGCAACGACAACATCTGGATCTAACATTAAACCACGAGCGATGGCAATACGTTGGCGTTGTCCGCCTGAGAACATGTGGGGATAACGATCATAAAATTCAGCGCGCAAGCCCACTTTTTCCATCATCGATAAAACTTTTTCTCGCCGTTCTTTGGCGGAAAGTTTTGTATTGATGATTAATGGTTCTTCCAAAATTGAACCAATCTTTTTGCGTGGATTTAACGATGCGTAAGGATTTTGAAAAACTATTTGAATTTTTTTACGACGTAGTGCTTTTGTTTCAGAATCATTTTCTAAAAAATTATGCCCTTTGTAATAAAGTTCGCCTTTGGTTGGTTCTTCAATCATTGTCAATAAACGACCTAGCGTTGATTTTCCACAACCAGATTCCCCCACGACTGCTAAAGTTTTACCTCGTTCAAGCTGAAAAGAGACACCATCCAACGCTTTTACTTGCTGTGGTTTTGCAAACAAGCCTTTTTTTACAGGGTAATATTTTTTTAAGCCAATGGCATTTAATAATGGCGTATTTTCTTTTACTTCATTCGTCATTATTAAGCTCCTTGATATTCAACTGGATTGCCTTGCTCGTTCAGCGGAGTATGGCATTTTACTTTACGCGAACCGATATGATGCAATTGAGGTTCAACTTGGCGACAATATTCGGTGGCATAAGGGCAGCGAGGATTTAATAAACAGCCTGTTGGGCGATCGTATTTTCCAGGGACGACCCCTTGTAATGATTCTAAGCGAGATTTTCCCTCTGCAAATTCAGGTAATGAACGTAACAAGGCTTGTGTGTAAGGATGTTTTGGTTCGCGGAAAATATCTTTTGCGGTGCCTTCTTCAACGATTTGTCCAGCATACATCACGATAATTCGCTCTGCCGCTTCAGCCACAAGTGCTAGATCGTGAGTAATCAAAATTAGGGACATACATTCTTTCTTTTGCAATTCAAGTAAGAGTTCCATAATTTGAGCTTGGATAGTCACGTCCAATGCCGTGGTTGGTTCGTCAGCAATCAATAATTTAGGTCTGCAAGCAATTGCCATCGCAATCATCACGCGCTGGCTCATTCCACCAGACAGCTGATGGGGATAAACATCAATCCGAGATTCAGGATCAGGAATACCGACCAATTTTAAAAGCTCTAAAGTGCGGTCTTTTCTCGCCTTTTTTGTGCCGCCTTCGTGAGTTTTTAACGCTTCCATAATTTGGAATCCCACAGTATAAGCAGGATTTAAACTTGTCATCGGATCTTGGAAAATCATCGCAACATCAGCACCAATAAGCTGGCGTTTAGCTTTACTCTCTAAAGTGAGTAAATCAGTATTTTCAAATTGCAAGGATTCAGCAGATACACGTCCAGGATGATCAATTAATCCCATAATTGCGAGAGAACTCACAGATTTACCCGAACCTGATTCTCCCACAATGCCAAGCACTTCGCCTTGTGCGACTTGATAGCTAATGCGATCCACTGCTTTAAATGGCGTTTTTTTATCGCCAAAGTGAACAGAAAGTTCTTTTACGTCTAATAATGCCATTCTGTTTTCCTATTGTTTGAGTTTTGGATCAAGGGCATCACGCAAGCCATCGCCCATTAAGTTGAAAGCTAATACCAAAGATAAAATCACTAAGCCAGGAATTGTAACTAACCAGTTTGCCGCTTGCATAAAACCACGAGCTTCGGAAAGCATTGTGCCAAGTTCTGGTGTTGGTGGTTTTGCACCAATGCCTAAGAAACCAAGTGTCGCGAGTTCTAAGATAGCATTGGATATTCCCATAGTCATTTGCACAATTAAAGGGGCTAAACAGTTTGGTAAAATCACAATAAACATGAGGCGTAAAATACCTGCCCCTGCCACTTTAGATGAAGTCACATAATCACGATTTTTTTCATTCATCATCGCTGCTCGAGTTAAACGCACATAGCTAGGAATCGATACCACGGCGATCGCTAAAGTGGCATTGGCGAGTGATGGCTCTAAAATAGAGACGACTACAATCGTCAAAAGTAAGTTTGGAATTGCGAGCATAATATCAATTAGGCGAATGATAATTGTATCTAGCACGTCGCCATAATAGCCAGAAATCAAGCCAAGGCTGGTACCAAAGGCGCAAGATAGTAATACGATGATAAATCCCGCAAAGACGGAAATTCGCGTTCCATAAATAATACGCGAAAGAATATCTCGCCCAATATCGTCTGTGCCGAGTAAATAAGCAGGATTACCGCCCTCATACCAAGCAGGGGGAAGTAAAAGTGCGGTACGATTTTGTTCTGTTGGATCAAAAGGCGCAATATAAGGTGCGAGAATGCTGATTAAGGCAACAATCAAAATAAAAATTAAACCAATTAGCGCACCACGATTTTGTTTGAAGTAAAACCAAAATTCTTGTAAAGGTGTTTTTGGCGCAAAAGTTAAAGGCGTGTCAGACATAATTTCTCCTACAATTAATGACGGATACGCGGATTGACCACGCCGTAAAGTAAATCGACGGTTAAATTCACCACAATAATAATCGTCGCAATAATCAGTACAGAACCTTGTAATACCGGATAATCACGGGCTTGAATGGCATCAATAATCCATTTTCCAATCCCCGGCCAAGAGAAAATAGTTTCTGTGAGAACTGCACCAGAAAGCAATTGACCTACAATTAACCCGACCACAGTGACAACAGGAATTAACGCATTACGCAATGCGTGAACAATAACAATTCGAGTATAGCTTAAACCTTTTGCTTTTGCCGTGCGAATGTAATCTTCGCCTAATACTTCCAGCATTGCAGATCGTGTCATACGCGTAATAATGGCGAGAGGAACTGTGCCTAGGACTATTGCAGGAAGAATTAAGGATTTCACCGCATTTTCGAAGGCACCTGGCATACCAGAAAGCCAGCTGTCAATAAGCATAAATCCTGTTGGTGTATCGATCCAAAATTCATTATCTAAACGTCCACCTTGTGGCAAACCGAGTTGTGGCGAAACATATAAAATTAAAATTAAACCCCACCAGAAAATCGGCATAGAATAACCTGTGAGCGATGCAGCTGTAACGGTGTGAGAAATCCAACTGTCTTTTTTTACTGCGGCAATCGTGCCTAAAATTATTCCACCTAATAATGACCAAAATAACGCAAAAAAAGCTAATTCAGCGGTAGCAGGAAAAAGCGTAAAAAATTCAGTAAGGACAGGTTGTTGAGTGCGGAACGATGCACCGAAATCCCCTTGAATTACATTGCCAATATAGTGGAAATATTGCTGATAAAGAGGTAAATCTAAACCCAATTGGTGCATCATTTGTTGATGTACTTCTGCCGTTAAGCCACGTTCCCCCATCAGAATTTCCACAGGATCACCGGGAATAAAATGCACAAGGGCAAAGGTAATAAGAGTAATGGCAATAAAAGTAGGGATCACCATTAAGATTCGTTTGAATACAAATTTAAACATTCCATCACTCGTAGATAATAAAAGTGCGGTAAAAATTCACCGCACTTTTCAAAGAAATTAATCGGTAAAAAATATAATACTCTTGAATTCTACCGCACTTTTTCCAATTTTGCCAAATGCGCAATCAACCATTTAATGCCTTGAGCTTGGAACGCTATTTGTAAACGTGTGTTATTTTCAGATCCTTCCACATTAATCACTGTGCCGAAACCAAATTTTTCGTGTTTAACTTTTTGACCCATTTTCCATTCATTTTCGACCGCACTGGTATTCGACAATGAACCGACTTTTGCTAGGTTCATCGCACGCGTGACTGTCCCTCGTAAACGAATTTCTTGGATACATTCTCTCGGTAATTCTGCGATAAACCGTGATGGCAAATGGCGTTCTTCTTTGGCATATAATCGACGGCTTTCCGCATAAGAGATGGTCAGTTTTTTCTGCGCACGAGTAATACCGACATAAGCTAAACGACGCTCTTCTTCTAAACGTCCGGGTTCTTCAAAAGAACGAAAACTTGGGAATAATCCTTCTTCTACGCCCACCATAAATACACGAGGAAATTCTAAGCCTTTCGCAGAGTGCAACGTCATCATTTCTACACAAGATTGATGCGGCGAGGCTTGTTCTTCGCCAGCTTCTAAGGAAGCGTGCGTTAAAAAGGCAGTGAGTTCGGTCATTTCTTCCGCATTATCAGGTTTGATAAATTCACGGGTTGCGGTAACTAATTCTTCCAAATTTTCAATACGCACTTCGCCTTTTTCGCCTTTTTCTTGTTGATACATTTCATATAAGCCCGAATGTTTAATCACAAAATCAGTTTGTGCGAAAAGCGGCATTTCTGCGGTATCAAGTTGTAGTGAATTAATTAATTCTTGGAAACGTAATAAGGCTGTTGAGGCTCGCCCTGCCAACATATTTTCTTGTGTTGCGACTTGTACTGCTTGCCATAAGGTAATTTGGCGTTCACGTGTTAAGTTACGCAATATATCTAAAGTGCGGTCGCCAATGCCACGGGTTGGCGTATTAATTACACGCTCAAAAGCCGCATCATCTTGACGATTATTAATCAAACGAAGATAGGCTAACGCATCTTTAATTTCTTGACGTTCGAAGAAACGCATACCGCCATAAATACGGTATGGAATTTGACAACGAATTAAAGCTTCTTCAATAACCCGTGATTGGCTATTACTACGATAAAGTACAGCGCAATCATCAAGTTTTCCGCCATGTTCCACCCAATCCTGAATTTGTGAGGCGACAAATTTTGCTTCGTCTAATTCATTAAAGGCAGCATAGATGCCCACAGGATCGCCTTTTTCACCCTCTGTCCATAAATTTTTACCAAGACGATCACTATTGTTTGCAATTAATTCATTTGCGCTGTTTAGGATATTGGCGGTAGAACGATAGTTTTGTTCAAGGCGAATTGTTTCGGCTTTGAAATCTTTCAAGAATTTTTGGATATTTTCTATTTGTGCACCACGCCAACCGTATATAGATTGATCATCATCGCCCACAATCATGACTTTGCCTGTTTTTCCAGAAAGAATTTTGATCCATTTATATTGGATTTTATTGGTGTCTTGAAATTCATCCACCAAAATATGCTGAAAACGTTGTTGATAACGTTGCAAAATTAATGGTTTTTTCTCAAATAATTCATAGACCCGAATTAATAATTCAGCAAAATCGACCAACCCTGCGCGATCGCAAGTGTCTTGATAGATCTGATAAATTTTAATCCATTCACGTTCTTGGCGATCATTAAAATCTTCAATATCATTTGGTCGCAAGCCTTCATCTTTTTTGTTATTGATGTACCAACAAGCCTGTTTAGGCGGAAAAGCTTTTTCATCAAAATTATGTAATTTTAATAATCGTTTAATTAAACGAAGTTGATCTTCTGAATCTAAAATTTGGAAATCTTGTGGCAATCCCACATCTAAATGATGAGCTCGTAATAAACGATGGGCAATGCTGTGAAAGGTGCCAATCCACATACCAACTAATTGATGTTGTGCGTGTTTGGCAAGGGTAGATTGAATACGATGACGCATTTCTGCTGCGGCTTTATTGGTAAAGGTCACCGCCATAATGCTGCCTTCAGAAATATTTTCGACCGCAATTAACCAAGCAATACGGTGCGTCAATACACGCGTTTTGCCCGATCCTGCACCAGCTAGCACTAGGTGATTACCAAGAGGAGCAGCTACGGCTTCGCGTTGTTTATCGTTAAGCCCGTCAAGTAATTCAGAAATATCCATCATAAACTATCTTTAATCTGTTTAAATTTACAGTTATTATAGTCTCATCTATCTTGTGAAACAATAAGATTTGTGAGTATATCAAAAGTAGGGTAGAACATTTTAAGAATAATATTAAGCGGGATTCTCCTATATCCTTAAACTCAACATCAAAACCATATGCTTTGAAAGCTATTTTTATACTATCTATAAACAAATTTTTAATTCGTTTACCTCTCATTCCTAAAATGCAAGGTTTCTCATTTTTCCAAAAATACCCATGATGTAATAGTATAGGAATGTTGTTTAATGACTTAATCAATACTTGATTTGCTAGGATTCCTGTAATGATTTTATAAACATTTGCTTTTCCTTCTACTTGCACGCCATTTTACGCATAGTCGGTGATTTTGTCCGAATTAAGTTTTAGGTTAAAAAGTTACTCAAATTCAATGTTATTCATAATTAATACAAATAAGAAAGAGTGAGATATGGTACAAAATTTCAAAAAATGGTTAGCACAAAGGAATGGGAGAAGTGTGCTATCCAAGTTTCATTATGATCACTCTCTAAAGTAGAAAACGTCATATACTAAATTATATACTGATCAAAAAATAATATTTCCTTCTATTACTCAATACCAATCAATTTATGTGTTTGTAAACTTAGCTGCCATTTAGGTTTATTTGAACGTTGATTCAATTGACCAAGTAAAGTGATAGTCTCAAGTAAATTCATTTTCCCATCAATTTCACAAGGTGAAAGATAGTAATTCTTTGCTTTTATTTTTTGCTCGATCAATTCACAAAATGATGGCATATTACTGTCCATTACAATACGTACTTCATTTGCAAATGGAATGCAACGCTTTTCATACTTATGAGCATAAAGGCTCTTAGGACTCGTCGCAATATAATCTATTTGTGCAGGAATTGCTTTTAGACCATTGGTTTCAATTGCAAGAAAATAGCCATCTGATTTAAATTGCTCAAGTAAGTATTCAATTTTTGGTACAATTGTTGGCTCACCACCTGTGATGATAATATTCTTTGACGAAAATGACCGCACTTTTTCTAGAATTTGTGATACAGACCAGCGTTTAAAATTATTATAAGGTGTATCACACCAAGGACAGTCTAGATTGCATTTACCAAATCGTACAAAAACACTTGGCATTCCCGTATTGAAGCCCTCCCCTTGCAGACTTTCAAAAATTTCGACTATGTTAAAGTTCGGTTCAAAATCATGATATTTTTCCATCAACATTTACTCCTGATACTCGCAAAATGAAGCTGGGGTTTCCCATAAACGAATGGATGATATGGACAGTTGTTCATCATGTTTTAAACGATTAAAAATAAAACGAGCTATTTCTTCTGCCGTAGTTCTAAAGGGAACACCAAAAGTTTTTGAGTTTAACTTTTGCAATAGAGTGGCAATTTGGCTTTCTCGCTCATTGGTTTGATCATAAATAAAGGCGTGATCCATCGGATCTAAAATAACTTTTTTCACAATAGACTTTAGATCTGAAAAATCAATGACCATTGCTTTTTTTGCACCTGATTCATATAAGTCACCCGAAATTTCAACTTGTAATTTATATGTGTGTCCATGTAAATTTTGACATTTCCCATCATGTCCATCTAATAAATGTGCCATGTCAAAGCTAAATTCTTTGGAAATTTTAAACATTTTTTCTACCTTTTTGAGTCAAATATTTCTTTAGACCTTTATTGCGTAAAATACAGCTTGGGCATTTTCCGCATCCACCTTCGATGCCTTCATAGCAAGTGTGAGTATGTTTTTGTACATAATCTAATACGCCTAATTCATCAGCAAGCTGCCAAGTTTGGGCTTTAGTGAGATACATTAATGGTGTTTTGATATTGAATTGATAATCCATAGCTAAATTTAATGTGACATTCATTGACTTGATAAACACATCTCGGCAATCTGGATAACCGCTGAAATCTGTTTCACATACGCCAGTGATAATATCTTGAATGCCTTGGCCTTTCGCATAAATCGCTGCATAAAGTAAAAATAGGGCATTGCGACCATCAACAAAAGTGTTTGGCAATTCATTCTCTTTTTGCTCAATATGCGCCTGTTCATCCATTAATGCATTATGTGTGATAGCTTTCATAACAGATGTATCAATCAAGGTTTGTTTAATGCCGAGATCTTGCACAATGGCGCGTGCCTTTTCTAATTCAATAGCATGACGCTGCCCATATTGAAAGGTAATGGCTTCTATGTTTTCTTTGCCGTATTCAGCAATAGCTTGGAATAAACAAGTCGTGGAGTCTTGTCCACCTGAAAAGATGACAATCGCTTTACGATCGTGGTTTGGATTGAAAATATTCATATTTTACCTAGTTTTTTATTGTAGGAGGTTTGCGAACTACGGGGGGTATTCTAGTGGGGAAGTTCTATTTTAGCAAGACAAGTGAAATATTTCGTTGGATGTGAAGTCGTTGTGCTACAATTCGCAGGTTTTTAATTTAGCAAAAAGGTTTACTTATGAAAAAATGGTTGTTGATTATCGCAGGCGCGTTGATTATTTCAGCTTGCGCAAATAAGGATGTGTATTTTAACGGTGCAGAAGGTTCGCATTCAGGTGTTAAATTTGATAAAGATTCTCGCCAATGGGGATTGAATCAATAAAAAAGTGCGGTTGATTTTTAACCGCACTTTCGTTTTTCTATTGGTAGAAATTATTCTACTTTCACAATCCAGCCTTCAGGTGCTTCGATATCACCGAATTGGATGCCTGTTAATTCATCATAAAGACGACGGGTAACAGGGCCTACTTCAGTTTCTGAATAGAATACGTGGAATTTTCCGTTGTGTTGAATGCCGCCCACTGGAGTAATCACCGCCGCTGTACCGCACGCACCAGCTTCTACGAATTGATCGAGTTGATCGATATACACATCGCCTTCAATAGCTTCCATACCTAAACGCTCTTTTGCGATATGTAAAAGAGAGTATTTAGTGATACTTGGTAAAATAGATTCTGATTTTGGTGTGATGAATTTATTGTCTTTTGTGATCCCAAAGAAGTTTGCCGCACCGACTTCTTCAATTTTAGTGTGAGTTTTTGGATCTAAATAGATTGCATCCGCAAATTTACGTTCTGGCGTACCTTGTTCTGCGGCTAATTCGTGTGGAAGTAAGCTTGCTGCGTAGTTCCCACCCACTTTCACACCACCAGTGCCCATTGGTGCAGCACGGTCATAATCAGTCGTGATAAAGTTTGATGGAGCCAAACCACCTTTGAAGTAAGCACCCACTGGGCAACAAAAAACAGAGAAAATAAACTCTGGTGCCGTTTTCACGCCGATATTTTCGCCCACGCCAATTAAGAATGGACGTAAGTATAAGGTTGCACCAGAACCGTAAGGACCCAACCAATCTTGGTTAGCTTTAACCACTTCTTTACATGCACGCACGAATAATTCAGTTGGTACGCGTGGCATTAAAAGACGGTCTGCGGTACGTTGCATACGCTCTGCATTTGCTTGCGGGCGGAATAAGTTGATTGAACCATCTTTGCAACGGTAAGCTTTTAAGCCTTCAAAGCATTGTTGGCCGTAGTGAAGTGCGGTAGAACCTTCGTGAATATGTAAAGTATTGTCTGTGGTGAGTTTTCCTTCGTCCCATTTGCCATCTTTCCAGTGAGCGATGAAGCGGTAATCTGTTTTAATATAACTAAAACCAAGGTTATTCCAGTCTAAGTCTTTCATTTTACTTCCTTAATATTATTTTTTGAATGAAATTTCGCTTAATCTACACCATTCCTGAAGTGATTTAAATAATAAATTCTCGAAATGATGCAATTTTTAGCCAACTAAAAAGGAATAATGAAATTTTGGAAACAGGGCAGGAAATAACAATATAGTTATGCTAAAATCGGGATGAAAAAAACGCCACTCAATGAGAGCAGCGTTTAACCAAATCGGTTTAATAATATACAGGAAGTAAATGAGTAACAAATTGTTACTCAAGTTCGGTTTCCCGAACTATATGCAAACACAACATCATACTTAAGTCTGAAACTCATTAACTAGTAAGGAATTACCAATCATTAAGTATGGTTGTATTGTAAGGAAAAGGGTAGGAAAGGACAAGTGACGTTTTTTTATTTTAGGTATTAGAAAAACTAATTTGAAATAAATCTTGTCCATTATAGACGAAAATTTTATAAATGGAAATACTATATGTATAAACGTTTGCCACCATTGAATTCACTAAAATCTTTTGAGTCGGCTGCTCGTTATTTAAGTTTTACTAAAGCAGCAGATGAGCTTTGTGTTACACAGGCGGCGGTTAGTCATCAAATTAAATTATTAGAAGAATTTTTAGGGATTGAATTATTTAAGCGAAAGAATCGTTCTTTAGAATTAACGGAGCTTGGTAAAGCTTATTTTGTTGATATTAATAAAATTCTGCGTCGCTTAAATGAAGCAACAGAGCGATTATTAACGTTAAAAACGGATCCGCATTTAAATATTAGCGTGCCACAAACTTTTGGTATCCAATGGTTAGTGCCACATTTAAGTGAATTTAATCAGCTTTATCCGCAAATTGAGGTTCGTTTAACAGGCGTGGATCAAGATGAAGGTTTGTTAAATAAAGAAATTGATCTTGCTATTTATTATGGTTTGGGAAATTGGCAGAATCTTCAAGTAGATCGTCTTTGCGAAGAAAATTTATTGATTTTAGCCTCACCTGAATTGCTAGCAGAAAATCCAATTATTCAGCCTGAAGATTTAAAAAAACACACATTAATTCACATTCATACCTGTGATAATTGGCAAGCGATGGCAAATCATTTACAGTTAGATGATTTAAATATTCAGCAAGGGCCGTTATTTAGCCATACATTTATGGCGTTACAGGCGGCTATTCACGGGCAAGGTATTGTATTAGCTAATCGCTTATTAGCCTTGCAAGAAATTGAAAATGGCTCATTGCAAGCAGTGTTGCCGACTAATTTGCCTGATCCAAAATCATTTTATGTGGTCAATCATCTTGATCGCCTTGATGACCAAAAAATTCAAGCATTCCGTCAGTGGATTATTAACTCAATTAAACAAGAAGAAAATGAATAAACTCGCATTATATTGTCGCCCAGGTTTTGAGAAAGAAGTCGCCGCAGAGATTACCGATCAAGCAAGTCATTTAGGTGTATTTGGTTTTGCTCGAGTGCAAGATAATTCGGGCTACGTGATTTTTGAATGTTATCAACCTGATGAGGCAGATCGCCTTGCCCGAGACATTCCTTTTAATCGTTTGATTTTTGCTCGTCAGATGATGGTTATTTCCGATTTATTGGAAGATTTAGATCCCGCTGATCGTATTAGTCCCATCGTGGCGGCATTTGAAGAATTATCACAACAAGTTAATTTTGCTCAATCTAGCGAGCTTTTTGTAGAAACTGCAGACACAAATGAAGCAAAGGAGCTTTCCACTTTTTGTCGTAAGTTTACCGTGCCTTTACGTCAGGCATTGAAAAAACAAGGTTGGCTTTCGGCAAAGGCGAGTCAAAAGTGCGGTCAATTTTTACATTGTTTTTTTGTAAAACCGAATTGCTGCTATGTGGGATATTCTTATGTGGATAATCATTCCTCCCATTTTATGGGAATCCCTCGTTTAAAATTTCCTGCAGATGCGCCGAGTCGATCTACGTTAAAACTAGAAGAAGCTATTTTGACTTTTATTCCGCGTAAAGAAGAGAATAAACGTTTAAATGAAAATATGATTGGCGTTGATTTAGGGGCTTGCCCTGGCGGTTGGACGTATCAATTAGTCAAACGAGGTTTATTTGTTTATGCAGTTGATCACGGAAAAATGGCGGCGAGTTTGCATGATACGGGGTGCATTGAACATTGCGCGGAAGATGGTTTTAAATTTCAGCCCCCAAAAAGGAAAAAAGTGGATTGGTTAGTCTGTGATATGGTGGAACAACCAAGTCGTATTTCGTTATTGATTGGTAAATGGTTGTTGAATGGTTGGTGCCGAGAAACCATCTTCAATTTAAAATTACCCATGAAAAAACGTTATCAAGAAGTGATATTATGTTTAGAAAACTTGGCTGTTATGTTGGCTGAGCAGAATTTAAATTTTGATATCCAAGCAAAACATTTATATCACGATCGTGAAGAAATCACGGTTCATATAGCATTAAAACCTTGAGTGAATTGTTTTCATAACCAAAAAGGACGTCGCGAATGAATTTACACGAATACCAAGCAAAACAACTATTTGAGCATTATGGATTACCCGTAAAAAATGGGGCAGTCTGTCAATCTGTTGAGGATGTCGATTTGGTACTGGCTCAACTTTCAGGCGATAAGTGGGCGGCGAAATGCCAAGTTCATGCTGGTGGGCGTGGTAAAGCGGGTGGCGTTAAATTGGTACAGGATGTAGAGGAAGCGAGAGCTTTTGCAGAAAAATGGCTGGGACAACGTTTAGTCACTTTTCAAACGGATAAATTGGGTCAGCCAGTAAACCAGATTTATTTTGAAGAAACTTGCGATATTGATAAAGAATTTTACTTAAGTGCGGTTGTTGATCGTGCCTCTCAAAAAGTTATGTTTATTGCTTCTCCTGCTGGTGGAATGAATATTGAAGAAGTCGCGCAAAATTCACTGCACTTACTCCATAAAGTCGAGATTGATCCTTTATTTGGAGGATTGCCTTATCAAGGCCGTGAATTGGCGTTTAAATTAGGGTTAAGTGGTACGCAAAACAAACAGTTTACCGATATCTTTATGGGCTTATCTCGTTTGTTTTTAGAAAAAGATTTATCTTTAGTGGAAGTCAATCCACTTGTTCTAACTAAACAAGGCTATTTGGTTTGTCTCGAAGCCAAAATATCTGTCGATGATAACGCTTTATTTCGCCATAAAGATCTCTTAGCACTGCAAGATTTAACTCAAAATGATGCCCGTGAAGCAGAAGCTGAAAAATTCCAGTTAAACTATGTGGCTTTAGAGGGCGATATTGGTTGTATGGTAAACGGGGCTGGGCTTGCAATGGGCACCATGGATATTGTGAAACTCTATGGTGGGAAGCCTGCGAATTTTCTTGATGTGGGTGGTGGTGCAACGAAAGAGCGGGTTGCTGAAGCGTTCAAAATCATTTTAACCGATCCTTCCGTTAAAGTGATTTTAGTGAATATTTTTGGTGGCATTGTTCGTTGTGATTTGATTGCTGAAGGCGTGATTGCTGCAGTAAATGAAGTGGGCGTGAGAGTGCCTGTGGTTGTGCGATTAGAAGGAACGAATGCTGAAATGGGTCGCCAAATTTTAGCGCAAAGCGACGTTAATATTCTTACAGCACAGAGTTTACAACAAGCTGCAGAATTAGCTGTGAATGCAGCAAAAGGAGAACACTAATGGCGATTTTAATTGATAAAAATACTAAAGTGATTTGCCAAGGTTTTACTGGTGGACAAGGGGCTTTTCATTCCGAACAAGCATTAGCCTACGGAACGCAATTAGTTGGTGGCGTATCGCCAAATAAAGGTGGAACCACTCATCTTGGTTTACCTGTATTTAATACAGTTCGTGAAGCTGTCGAAAATACGGGGGCAACAGCGACAGTTATTTATGTGCCAGCATCATTTTGTAAAGATGCCATAATTGAAGCCATTGATGCAGGGATTCAGTTAATTGTCTGTATTACTGAGGGTATTCCTACATTGGATATGCTTAAAGTGAAACAGAAATTAAATGAAACGGGCGTAGTAATGATTGGGCCAAATTGCCCAGGTGTGATTACGCCTGATGAATGTAAAATCGGCATTATGCCCGCTCACATACATAAAAAAGGTAAAGTGGGGATTGTTTCTCGTTCTGGAACTTTAACTTATGAAGCGGTAAAACAAACTACAGATGAAGGCTTTGGACAATCGACTTGTGTGGGTATCGGGGGAGATCCTATTCCAGGTTCTAGTTTTATTGATATTCTTGAAAGATTTCAACAAGATCCCGAAACAGAAGCCATTGTGATGATTGGCGAGATTGGCGGCTCTGCAGAGGAAGAAGCAGCAATCTTCATTAAAGATAATGTTACTAAACCAGTGGTTGCGTATATTGCGGGTATCACTGCGCCAAAAGGAAAACGGATGGGGCATGCGGGAGCCATTATTAGCGGCGGAAAAGGTACTGCAGTAGAAAAAATTGCAGCGTTAGAAGCCGCTGGTGTGACCTGTGTAAAAAGCCTCGCTGAAATTGGTGAAGCCTTGAGAAAGCTATTAAAATCATCTAAAAATTAACCGCACTTTAGTTTTCTAAAGCGTAGATTGGCTTTCTACGCCTTTATTTTTATATGCTCGCCATTATAAAGTGAGCACAAAATTGCTATAATCAGCGCACATTTTTTAAGGAAGAAACACATGAGCCAATTTTTCTATATCCACCCTGAAAATCCACAAGCGCGCTTGATTAATCAAGCCGTAGAGATTTTACAAAAAGGCGGTGTGATTGTGTATCCAACGGATTCGGGATATGCCTTGGGCTGTATGATGGGCGATAAACACGCAATGGATCGCATTGTAGCAATTCGTAAATTGCCTGAAGGACATAATTTTACCTTGGTGTGTAGCGATTTGTCGGAACTTTCAACTTATGCAACGGTAAATAATACCGCTTATCGTTTGATTAAAAATAATACGCCAGGGCGTTATACTTTTATTCTTACAGCAACGAAAGAATTACCTCGCCGTTTAATGACATCAAAACGTAAAACCATTGGTTTACGCGTACCAGATAATAAAATTGCTTTAGATTTGCTTTCAGCCTTAGGCGAGCCGATTTTATCTTGTTCGTTAATGTTGCCGAATGAAGAACATACTACGCAATCCGATCCTGAAGAAATTCGTGATCGTTTGGAACATCAAGTGGATTTAATTATTCATGGTGGATATTTAGGGCAAGAGCCTACAACAGTGGTAGATTTAACGGAAGAATCGCCAGTGATTTTACGCGAAGGAAGTGGAAGTACTGCTCCTTTTATTTAACCTATAGACGCTTGTGAAAGCGACCTTTCCATTATTCAAGGAAAACAATGAAACCTAGTCAAAAACAAACTCAAAGACAACCGCACTTTTCCAAAGATTCAGCAAAGAAACGTGATTTTTCAGCTAAAAATGACAGACGTTCAGTATCTCGTACTGCTCGCATAGAAACAGCAAATACGAAAAAAAGTGCGGTTAATTCTGACAACAAATTTTTATCTAAGCCAAAAGCGAAACCTGTTGTAAGAGCCTCGAATCAACCGAAAGCAGAGGGCGAAAAATTACAGAAAGTTTTAGCGCGTGCTGGACAAGGCTCTCGTCGTGAAATTGAAACGATGATTGCCGCAGGCAGAGTGAGCGTAGAGGGTAAAATTGCGACTTTAGGCGATCGTATTGACGTACATTCTGGCGTGAAAGTGCGTATTGATGGTCAAATCATTAATCTTAGCCACGCACAAAAAGAAATTTGCCGTGTATTAATGTATTACAAACCTGAAGGCGAACTCTGTACACGTAGCGACCCAGAAGGGCGTGCGACCGTGTTTGATCGTTTGCCGCGTTTAACGGGATCTCGTTGGATTGCGGTGGGGCGTTTAGATATTAATACATCAGGTTTATTGCTTTTTACCACTGATGGCGAATTAGCAAATCGTTTAATGCACCCAAGCCGTGAAGTTGAACGTGAATATTCTGTGCGTGTATTTGGTCAAGTTGATGATGCGATGTTAGCGCGTTTACGTAAAGGCGTTCAGCTTGAAGATGGTCCTGCTAATTTTAAAGAAATTAAATTTACAGGCGGTGTGGGTATTAACCAATGGTATGACGTAACCTTGATGGAAGGACGTAACCGTGAGGTTCGTCGTTTGTGGGAATCTCAAGGGATTCAAGTTAGCCGCTTGATTCGTATTCGTTATGGAAATATCAAACTGATGAAAGGTTTGCCTCGTGGTGGCTGGGAAGAAATGGATCTTGAAAACGTCAATTATTTACGTGAATTGGTGGGATTACCTGCTGAGACTGAAACGAAATTAGATGTAAAACAGGCTAGTCGTCGTCCAAAATCTGGGCAAATTCGTAAAGCGGTAAAACGTTATTCGGAGATGAACAAACGTTATAAAAAATAAGGACTTTTTTATGAAAATGCATCAATTGCGTTATATCGTTGAGATTGTAAACCAAAATTTGAATGTCACAGAAGCGGCAAATGCACTTTACACATCACAGCCGGGTATCAGTAAACAAGTTCGCCTATTAGAAGATGAATTAGGTCTGGAAATTTTTGAGCGTCATGGCAAGCATATAAAATCAATTACACCAGCAGGGAAAAAGATTATCTCAATTGCACGCGAGTTACTTGTTAAAGCGCAAGGTATCCGTGCCGTTGCCGATGAATATACTCGGCCAAATCACGGTGTATTACGTATTGCGACGACAAATACTCAGGCACGTTATATGCTGCCAAGCGTGATTGAACGTTTTTCTAAAAAATATCCTGATGTGAGCTTGCATATTCATCAAGGTTCGCCAACACAAATTCACGATGCTTTAATGTCAGGTGAAGTGGATTTGGCAATTACCACTGAAGCACCTTATTTATTTGATGATTTAGTTCAGATTCCATGCTATTGGTGGAATCGTGCCGTGATTGTTTCGCCAGAACATCCGCTTGCCAAAGTGAAAGAACTGACCATTGAGGAATTAGGCAAATACCCACTTGTGACTTACACGTTTGGTTTTACGGGTGTTTCTGATTTAGATTACGCATTTAATAGTGCAGGCATTTTACCAAATATAGTTTTTACGGCTACCGATGCTGATGTTATTAAAACTTATGTGCGCTTGGGTTTAGGGGTGGGCATTATGGCATCTATGGCGCATACGGCATTAGATGCGGATCTTGTGCTAATTGATGCAAGCCATTTGTTCCGCCCGAGTATGACGAATATTGCATTTAAACATAGCACGTTCTTACGTAATTATATGTACGATTTTATGGAATATTTTTCACCGCACTTAATTCGTAGTGTCGTAGAAAAAGCCGAGCGTTTGCGTGATAACAATTCAGTGAAAAAATTATTTGAAGGCATTGAATTGGAAACAAGATAACAATGTATAAATGAAGTGCGGTTGAAATTTAATAAGAATTTTAACCGCACTTGAAAGATTAAAACAGATCGTGATATTTCACTAAATCTTTACGCTGAATAGCAAATACGCCTAGTCCGCCATTTTTAAGTTCTACCCATTCAAATGGTACATCTGGATATTGCTCAATTAAGCTAATCATACTATTACCCACTTCACACACCAACACGCCATTTTCGGTTAAGTAATCTGGTGCTTGTTTCAAAATTTGTTTGGTAATGTTTAAGCCATCACTGCCAGAACCTAAGGCTAACTCTGGTTCAAAATGGAATTCTTCTGGCATATCGGCGAGATCTTCTTCATCCACATAAGGTGGATTGGTCACGATAAGATCGTATTTCTGTCCCAAAATATTTTCAAATAAGTTTGATTGAATCGGGAATACACGATGCTCTAATTGATGGCGTGAAATATTGATCTCTGCGACATTAAGTGCATCAACCGATAAATCTACCGCATCTACTTCCGCATTCGGGAAAGCATAAGCACAAGCAATGGCAATACAACCGCTGCCTGTGCATAGATCGAGAATATGATTTGGTTCTTGTGAAATTAAATCTTCAAAGCGATCTTGAATTAAAGCACTAATTGGAGAACGTGGAATAATGGTTCGTTCATCGACATAAAATTCGTGACCGCAGAACCAAGCGCTATTCGTTAAATATGCCACAGGTATGCGTTGTTCGATTCGGGTTAATACAAGTTGAACTAAGGTTTCTTTTTCAGATGGGGTTAATCGACTGTTAAATAATTCGGTAGGTAAATCAATGGGTAAATGTAAGCCACTTAAAACGAGTTGCAGGCTTTCATCCCAAGGATTATCGTGCCCTTGCCCGAAGTAAATATCAGAACGATTGAGAATGCTATACGTCCAACGCAGAAAATCTTGGATGGTTTGCAGTTCGTTTGCAACATTATCTTCCAAGATAGTTGCAACTAATTCTTGGTTATGTGAAGTTTCCATCGCATTTCTCCATAAAAGTGAGTAGAAAAGTTAGCATAAAATTCGGTATGAAAATTTGGCGTAGTTATACCACAGATGAGAATGTAGAACTATGATATGATACGCAAAATTTGAAATTAATGAGAAAAAAATGCAAGACGAATTTGATTTATTCCGTGCGGAAACCAAAGGCATTAAGCCAATGAAACAAGATACTTTTGTTGCCCCTCACCAAAAACGTGATCAGAAAAAAATAGAATTGAAAGAATTACGAGCGAAAGAAGATACGTTATTTTATTTTTCTGATGAATATGAGCCGTTACTGAATGAGCATGATGGTGTTGTGAAATATTTACGTGATGGGGAAGATTCCCATTTATTAAAACAACTTCGTCGTGGAGATTTTTCGCCAGAATTGTTTTTAGATTTACACGGTTTAACCCGTGAACAAGCTAAGCAAGAATTAGCCGCACTTTTACTGGCTTGTGAAAATGAGCATATTGATTGTGCCAGTATCATGACGGGCTATGGCACCTTTACATTGAAAAAACAAATTCCACGTTGGCTAGTACAACATCCTAAAGTGCGGGCATTGCATCAAGCGCCAAGAGAATGGGGCGGTGAAGCCGCAATTTTGATTTTGGTTGATTTGTAAAAAAACGTTATAAAAAAATACCGCACTTTTACTGCCTAGGGCAAAGTGCGGTATTTTCTTTTACAATTTTGTATGAACTATTGTGTTGCTTGAATTGCGGTTAAGGCAATTGTGTATACAATATCATCAACTAAGGCACCGCGAGACAAGTCATTGACTGGTTTACGCATACCTTGAAGCATTGGGCCAATAGACACTAAATCTGCAGAACGTTGTACTGCTTTGTAAGTGGTGTTACCCGTATTTAAGTCAGGGAATACGAATACTGTTGCTTTACCTGCTACTGGTGAATTTGGTGCTTTAGAGCGAGCCACGTCTTCCATCACAGCTGCATCGTATTGTAATGGGCCATCGATTAATAAATCAGGGCGTTTTTCTTTCGCAATACGGGTTGCTTCTTTCACTTTTTCCACATCAGCACCGCTACCAGATGTACCTGTTGAGTAAGAGATCATTGCGACTTTTGGATCAATACCAAATGCTTTCGCAGAATCCGCAGATTGAATTGCGATTTCCGCAAGTTGTTCTGCAGTTGGATCTGGGTTTACCGCACAGTCACCGTAAACAAGTACTTGATCTGGTAATAACATAAAGAAGATAGAAGAAACGATTGAACTACCTGGTGCAGTTTTGATGATCTGCATTGGTGGGCGAATGGTGTTTGCAGTCGTGTGAACGGCACCAGATACTAAACCATCTACTTCATTTGCTTCTAACATCATAGTAGCAAGCACTACGGTATCTTCTAATTGTTCACGTGCTGCGGTTTCGGTCATGCCTTTCGCTTTACGTAATTCAACTAAACGATCAACATAGTTTTCTCGAACATCTGCTGGGTTAATGATTGTAATGCCTTTACCTAATTTAACACCTTGTGCTTCTGCAACACGTTGAACGGATGCAGGATCTGCTAAAAGCACACATTCCGCAATGCCACGTTCTGCGCAAAGTACGGCTGCTTTGATTGTACGAGGTTCATCGCCTTCAGGAAGCACAATACGTTTTTTCGCCGCACGAGCAAGTTCAGTTAATTGGAAACGGAATGCAGGTGGGGATAAGCGAGGTAAACGGCTAGAATCTGCAACTAAATTATTGATAAAGTCAGCATTAAAGTGTTGGCTAATGTATTGTTTAATATTCTCAATACGTTCTTTGTCATCAACAGGCACTTCAAGATTAAAGCTTTGTAAACTTAATGCCGTTTGCCAAGTATTGCCTTCAATACGGAAGATCGGCAATTTTGCTTTTTCAAAAGTAGGTTGGCAAAGTTTATTAATTTGAGCATCAATTTTATAACCGCCTGTTAATAAAATACCGCCGATTTCAATACCATTTGACGCTGCGAGAGCGGCTGCTACAAGCACATCTGGACGATCTGCTGAAGCGACTAATAAACTGCCTGCACGGAAATGCTCAACCATATTTGGTAAACTTCTTGCGCAGAAAGTGATACCACGAATACGGCGATTGATTTCCCCTTCATTAATGATTGATGCACCTAAATGTTTGACTAAGTCGATTGCTCGTGTAGCGATTAAATTTGCATTCCAAGGCACACAAGCTAATAACTTGATGGCACTACCTGCAAATAATTTGTTTACTTCTGTTTCGCTAATATGATTGTGTTGGAATGAATCAAAGATTTCAGCAAGATCGGGGCGTGTACGACCAGATTCATCAACAGGTGCATTGAATTTGTTTACAACTACGCCTAAAAGATTTGGATTGTTTTTACCACCAAATAAAGAGGCTGCTGCTTCTACACGATCTTTTAATTCGGTTGGGGTTTCAGTTGCTGGTGCTGCAACTAATACGATTTCTGCATCTAATGCTTGTGCAATTTCATAGTTGATATTATTTGCATAACCGTGTTTTCTTGTTGGAATTAAACCTTCCACCACAACGATATCGTTGTTTTTGGTTAATTGTTGGTGGTTAGCTACAATTTTTTCTAACAATACGTCAGACTGATTTTGACCAATTAATGATTCTGCCACGCTTAACATAAAGGGTTCGGCAGTTTCAAGGCTAGTGCTAGTGCGAATAATAGAGGTTGTGCGATCCAATTTATCTTCGCCAGTGCTTGGTTGAGAAACGGGTTTCATAAAAGCAACTTTTGTGCCTTTTTGTTCGAGAGAGTGGATTAATCCAAGACTAATGCTAGTTAAACCCACGCCTGTACTTACAGGGATAAGAATAATCGTGCGAGACATAGTTAAACCTTAATATGTATATGTTATAAATAAAAACTGCCGAAAAATTCGGCAGTTTGTTGTTGAATTAGAAACAAAGTCTTGCGGTATCTTGTGCGATAACCAATTCTTCGTTAGTTGGAAGAACAATCGCTTTAAATGCGGAATCATCAGTCGTGATTACGCCATCTTTACCAAAACGTGCGGCAAGATTTCGTTCATTATCAATTTTAATGCCAAATAATTTTAAGTGATTCAATGCTAATTCACGAACGTGCGCTGAGTTTTCGCCAATACCACCAGTGAATGCAATCGCATCTAAGTGATCATCGCCCAACACAGCCATATAAGCACCAATGTATTTCGCTAAACGATAGCTATAAACATTTAAAGCGCGTTTTGCTTCTGGTTTAGATGCATTATCGTAGTTATCTTCAGCATAACGGCAGTCGCTGGTTACTTCAGTTAAACCTAAAAGACCAGATTTTTTCACTAAAGTCTCTTCGATTTGTTCCATAGACATACCTAGTGTTTTGTATAGATAGAATACGATTGCAGGGTCAATATCGCCACAACGCGTACCCATTACCAAACCTTCTAGTGGAGTTAAACCCATTGACGTATCGATACATTGACCGTTACGCACAACAGAAACAGAACCACCATTACCTAAGTGACAAATAATAGCATTGACTTGGTCTGCGGGTTTGCCTACATATTCAGCGACTTCACGAGAAATGAAGTAGTGACTTGTGCCGTGTGCACCATAGCGACGTACGCCGTGTTCTTTATATAAAGAGTATGGAAGGGCATAAAGGAATGCTTCTTCAGACATAGTTTGGTGGAATGCTGTATCAAAAACTACCACGTTTTTATCTTTTAAGTGTGGGAATGCGTTAAATGCTTCGCGAATACCAATTAAGTGAGCTGGATTGTGAAGTGGCGCAAATTGTGCAGCATCTTCAATACCTTTAACAACTTCATCAGTTACGATAACAGATTGGGTGTATTTTTCGCCACCGTGAACGATACGGTGACCAATTGCTGCGATAGAATTTTTTAGTTCATCAGTCAGAATGTTAGATGCAATAAAATTAAGCGCTTCAGTATGCGCTGCGCCTGCGCCTAAATCTGCGTTACCTTTCTCTCCATTGAGTTTCCATTTGATACGTGCTTCTGGTAAGAAAAATGCTTCGGCTAAGCCAGATAATTTTTCTTCCCCTGTTGCTGGATCAAGAATTGCAAATTTTAGTGAAGAACTACCGCAGTTAAGGATAAGAACAAGTTTTGACATAGGAACCCTATATTTGATTGAGGTTAATAGAAATCCATCATTTAAGATGGTTTGAAAAATTAGGTATAGGATACACCTTTTGATGAATAAAATAAATTCATCGGTAAGGAAAAAATACAAACTTTATCGTATTTTTTGAAAAATTAAACTATTTTTACTAAAAATAGACTTAAAATAGCGTATGATAAGTGCGGTCAATTTTTTGAGGTGTTTTTTATGGCGTTTTTTTCCATTTTTAAACAGGGACAAATTTATCTTAATACTTGGCCGCAGGAGGCGAAGTTAGGGATTATTTTCCCTGAAAACCGTATTATGAAAGCCACGAGTTTTGCACAAAAATTTATGCCTTTTGTTGCTGTATTTGCAATACTGTGGCAACAGATTTATGCAAAAAATGATTTAATGGCATTTTCTATCGCAATTTTGACCGCACTTTTTGCCTTGCTTATTCCTTTTCAAGGGCTTTATTGGCTTGGTAAGCGTGCAAATTCGCCATTAGAAAATCAAAGTGCGGTATGGTTTTACGATATTTGCGAACGCTTAAAACAACAAAATGAACCCTTGCCTTTTGTGCAAGAAAAACCGACATATCAACATTTAGCGGAAGTCTTAAGGAAAGCTCAAAGCAAATTTGAACGTGCTTTTTGGCAGGAAATTTAGTTTACGCAAACGTTTTCTTTTTGGCTGTATTTTTGTAGAATACCTCGGTCGTTTTAAACGGCCGTTTTTCATTGAGAGATTTTTTAATGATCGATTACATTATTATTGGCATTATCGCTTTTTCCATTCTTGTCAGCTTATTACGTGGTTTTGTACGCGAAGTACTTTCACTTGGTAGCTGGGTTGTGGCATTTATCGTAGCAAGCCAGTTCTATCCTTATCTTGCCACTTATCTTACGCAAATTGAATCAATGTATGTGCGTAATGGAACTGCAATCGCCATTCTGTTTGTTCTGACTTTAATCGTGGGCGCAATAGTAAATTATGTGATTAGTCAATTAGTAGATAAGACGGGTTTAAGCGGCACTGATCGCGTATTAGGTGCTGCTTTCGGTTTAGTGCGCGGTGCATTGATTGTGGCTGCGTTGTTATTTTTTATGGATACTTTTACCAATTTTGAACAAACTGATTGGTGGAAAGAATCTCAATTAATACCGCATTTTGGTTTTATTATTGAATGGTTCTTTCAACAGCTTCAGTCAAGTTCAAGTTTTTTAAATCCAACGCTTAATCAATAAGGAACACAAAATGTGTGGTATTGTCGGTATTGTTAGCCAAAGTCCGGTTAATGAATCTATTTATGCAGCATTAACTCTTTTGCAACATCGTGGACAAGATGCGGCGGGTATTGTAACGGTTGATGATGAAAACCGTTTCCGCTTACGTAAAGCTAATGGCTTAGTCAGCGATGTGTTCCGTCAAGAGCATATGCTACGCTTGCAAGGAAATGCTGGATTAGGGCATATTCGCTATCCTACGGCAGGAAGTTCTAGCGTCTCAGAGGCACAACCTTTTTATGTAAATTCTCCCTATGGTGTCACTTTGGTGCATAACGGCAATTTAACCAACTCAGTGGAGTTAAAAGAAAAAGTCTTTAAAACTGCCCGCCGTCACGTAAACACTAATTCAGATTCTGAACTTCTTCTTAATATTCTCGCTAATCATCTTGATCACATTCCTCAAAACCATCTTGATCCACAAGATATTTTCTATGCTGTTCGTAAAACTCACAATGATATTCGTGGTGCTTATGCCTGCGTAGCGATGATTATTGGACACGGAATGGTTGCATTTAGAGATCCTTTTGGTATTCGTCCTTTGGTGTTGGGTAAACGTGAAGAAAATGGCAAAACTGATTATATGTTCGCCTCTGAAACAGTAGCTTTAGATATTGTGGGTTTCGAGTTTGTGCGTGATATTGCTGCGGGCGAAGCCGTTTATGTGACATTTGATGGCGAGCTTTATTCACAACAATGTACCGAAAGTGCGGTGTTAAATCCTTGTATTTTTGAGTATGTTTATTTTGCACGCCCAGATTCAACGATTGATGGTGTCTCTGTTTATGCGGCACGTGTTCATATGGGGGAAAAACTCGGGAAAAAAATTGCAAAAGAATGGGCGGATGAAATTGATAATATTGATGTGGTCATTCCTATTCCTGAAACCTCCACAGATATTGCGTTACAAATAGCTCGTGTTCTAGGGAAGCCTTATCGACAAGGATTTGTGAAAAATCGCTATGTTGGTCGTACCTTTATTATGCCAGGTCAAGCACAGCGTATTAGTTCTGTTCGTCGCAAATTGAATACCATTAAAGCTGAATTTAAAGATAAAAATGTGTTATTGGTGGACGATTCTATCGTTCGTGGCACAACCTCTGAGCAAATTGTTGAAATGGCTCGCTCAGCTGGTGCGAAGAAAATTTACTTTGCCTCTGCAGCTCCTGAAATTCGTTATCCGAATGTATATGGTATTGATATGCCGAGTTGTGATGAACTGATCGCTTACGGTCGAAATGTTGAGGAAATTGCACATTTGATCGGCGTAGATAAATTAATTTTCCAAGATCTGACCGCACTTACTGAATCTGTTCAATTGGAAAATCCAGCCATTCAAGGTTTTGATTGTTCAGTATTCACAGGCGAATATATTACAGGCGATATTAGTCCTGAATATCTTGATAAAATCGCACTTCAACGCAACGATAGTGCAAAGAAAAAACGTGAAAAACAAGCATCCAATCTTGAAATTTATAATGAACAATAAATTGCGATAAGGTGAGATATTTAGTCCGATAAAAATCACCGCATTAAAAAAGTGCGGTGATTTTTTATTTGTTTTTTAGGATTTCTTCTAGATAGTTTTTGCAATCAGAATACTGAAATTGGAATCCAGCGTTGAGTAATTTTTCAGGCACAACATTTTGGCTTTCTAGTAATAGATTCGCTCGTTCGCCAAGAATGAAATGTAATATCCATTTTGGAATAGTTGCAAAGGCAGGACGTTTTAATATTCCAGCCAAAGTGCGGTTAAATTTATGCTGTTTTATGGGATTCGGGGCGGTGAAGTTAAATGATCCTTGGCATTCTGAATGGTCGAGTAAAAATAAAATGCCGTTTACCATATCTTCCAAAGCAATCCAAGGGAAATATTGCTCTCCATTGCCCAGTTTACCGCCAAGTCCCCATTTGTATAAAGGCAACATTTTAGCAAGTGCGCCACCTTTTGTAGAAAAGACCATGCCTGTTCGAATCAAACAAACTCTCGCATTAGCTTGTTGAGCGATATTTTCCCAATCTTGGCATAATTGTGCGGTAAAGGTTTTTGCTGTTTTGCTTGTTTCGGTAATTTTTTGTTCGCCTTGATCGCCGTAAATTCCAGTTGCTGAACCTGATATAAAAATTGGGTATTGCTGATACTGATTGATGAATTCAACCAGTTGAGTAGTGAGGCTTAAACGACTTTCTCGTAAAATAGATTTCTGGTTTTTCGACCAAACTTTATGAAAAATTGGTTCGCCAGCAAGATTGATGATGGCATCAAACTGTTCTTGTAAATCGAGTTCTGAAAGTGCGGTAATAAATTTGATGTTTTTTTGCTTTGAGAGAGTGTGCGGCGAACTTGAGCGCGTTAAGATCGTCACTTGTTCATTACGTAAGCAAAGTTGTTCAACAAGTGCTTTGCCGATAAGCCCTGTGCCTCCTGTTAATAAAATATTCATTACAATGCGTTTTCAAATAAACGTTGGATATTTTGCAATAATTCAGCAATAGGTTTATCGTTTGTGGGCGTGACAAAAATAGTATCATCGCCTGCGATAGTGCCTAAAATGCCTTCCGATTTTCCAATGGAATCAAGTAATCGTGCAATTAATTGAGCAGCACCGGGCGTCGTTTTTATTACGATTAACATCGAATTGTGATCAACATCTAAGACAAGATTTTTTAATGGACTACTGGTATTGGGAACACTTAATTCATTTGGTAAGCAATAGACCATTTCCATTTTTGTATTACGAGTGCGAACCGCACCAAATTTGCTGAGCATTCTCGATATTTTTGATTGATTAATACCAGTAAAGCCTTGTTTTTTTAAGGCATCGACAATTTCATTTTGAGAACCAAAGCGTTCTTGATTGAGTAATTCTTTAAAAGCACGAGTTAAATTGTCAGTCATCTTTATTTTTTAATAGTCAAAATTTGCATAAGAATTGCATAAAAATTCACTTTCATCAACTGAAATATGAATAAGAACAAAGAGAAGAAAATATTTATCTCAGAAATGTGAACTAGATCATAGAATGATATTTCTCTATTTGTAATTGTAAGATGAACATTTTAAAATCAGTCTGTTTTAAATTAACTAACACATAAGGAGTATTTATGAAAGTTGCTGTATTAGGTGCCGCAGGTGGTATTGGTCAAGCATTAGCGTTATTACTAAAACTTCAGTTGCCAGCAGGCACCGACTTAGCATTATATGATATTGCCCCAGTAACACCAGGTGTTGCAGTAGATGTGAGCCATATTCCAACAGCAGTGAATGTAAAAGGTTTTTCTGGCGAAGATCCAACTCCTACACTTGAAGGTGCGGATGTTGTATTAATTTCTGCTGGTGTTGCACGTAAACCTGGTATGGATCGTTCAGATTTATTCAATATTAATGCAGGTATCGTGCGTGGTTTAATTGAGAAAGTCGCGATTACTTGCCCAAAAGCTTGTGTTGGTATCATCACTAACCCAGTAAATACTACTGTTGCGATTGCGGCTGAAGTGTTGAAAAAAGCAGGCGTTTATGACAAACGTAAATTATTTGGTGTGACAACTTTAGACGTGTTACGTTCTGAAACTTTTGTGGCTGAATTAAAAGGTTTAAATGTTTCTCGTACCAGCGTTCCTGTTATTGGTGGTCACTCAGGTGTGACTATTCTTCCATTACTTTCTCAAGTTCAATATGCAAAATGGAATGAAGATGAAATCGAACCATTAGCAAAACGTATCCAAAATGCAGGTACAGAAGTGGTCAATGCAAAAGCAGGTGGCGGTTCTGCAACGCTTTCAATGGCGCAAGCTGCGGCACGTTTTGCTCGTTCTTTAGTGAAAGGATTAAGTGGCGAGACAGTGGTTGAATGTACTTATGTTGAAGGCGATGGCAAATATGCTCGTTTCTTCTCTCAACCCGTTCGTTTAGGCAAAGAGGGTGTAGAAGAAATTTTACCAATTGGCCCATTAAGCAATTTTGAACAACAAGCTTTAGAAAATATGTTGCCAACTTTACGTGCAGATATTGAATTAGGCGAAAAATTTATTAATGGTTAATCGTTAAACAATAAGAAGGGAATATAAAATTCTCTTTTTATTAAAATAAAAAAGCCACCAAATGGTGGCTTTTGTTTGTATCTTTATTATTTCTGACGCATTGCAGGGAATAAGATCACATCACGAATTGATGGTGCATTTGCATAAAGCATTGCTAGGCGGTCGATACCTAAACCTTCCCCAGCTGTTGGTGGTAAGCCGTGCTCTAATGCAACAACAAAGTCTTCATCTTTAAACATCGCTTCATCATCGCCAGCTTCTTTTGCAGCCACTTGTGCATCAAAACGTTCATTTTGATCTTCTGCGTCATTTAATTCTGAGAAACCATTACCGATTTCACGACCACCGATAAAGAGCTCAAAACGATCTGTTACATCTGGATTTTCATCATTACGACGTGCAAGTGGAGAAATTTCCGCAGGATGAGCCATTAAGAATGTTGGTTGAATTAAGTGATGTTCAGCCACTTCTTCAAAAATTGCATTGACAATGCTGCCTAAACCCCAAGATTTTTGTACTTCAATACCTAAGCGTTCTGCCGTGGCTTTTGCACGATCAAAGTCATATAAATCTTCTTTTACGATACCTTTGTCTGCACCATATTTAACCGTTGCATCGTGTAACGTAATACGTTCGAATGGTTTACCAAAATCAAATTCGTATTCGCCGTATTTCACAATAGTAGTACCAAGAATATCAATCGCTAATTTACGAAGCAGTTCTTCGGTGTTATCCATTAAATCATGGTAATCCGCATAGGCTTGATAATATTCAAGCATAGTAAATTCTGGATTATGACGAACAGAAACCCCTTCATTACGGAAGTTACGGTTTAATTCAAATACTCGTTCAAACCCACCAACGACTAAGCGTTTTAAATAAAGTTCAGGTGCGATACGTAAATACATATCCACATCTAATGCATTGTGATGAGTTACGAAAGGACGCGCAGATGCACCGCCTGGAATGACTTGTAACATTGGCGTTTCCACTTCCATAAAGCCTTTAGAAATGAAATATTCACGAATCCCCGCGACAACTTTAGAACGAATAATAAAAGTGCGGCGAGATTCTTCGTTAGAAATTAAATCTAAATAACGTTGGCGATAACGAACTTCTTGGTCGGTTAAACCGTGGAATTTATCTGGTAATGGGCGAAGTGCTTTAGTTAAAAGTTGAACCTCAGTGGTTTTAACGGTAAGTTCATCGGTTTTTGTTTTAAATAAAGTGCCTTTAACGCCAACGATGTCGCCTAAATCCCAAGTACCAACGTCATCTTTATAAACACCTTCAGGCAAATTATCGCGTGCAACATAAAGCTGGATTTTACTGCTCATATCTTGAATAGTGATAAACGTTGCTTTACCCATTGCACGGCGAGTCATAATACGACCAGCAACTTGTACTTCAATGCTTTTCTCTTTTAAGATTTCCCCGTCTTCTGAATCATATTGATTGTGCAAATCTTGTGCGAGCGCATCACGACGGAATTTATTCGGAAAGGCATTACCTTTTGCACGCAATGCGGCTAATTTTTCACGACGGACGAGCATTTCGCCATTGAGATCTAATTCTTTAACTTCTTGTTCTGACATGTTGTTTACCTTTAATTTTAACTTTAAAAATACCTTAAAAAATAACCGCACTTTTGGGTTATTTCTATGATGGGATAAGTAACGCGTCTTTACTTATCCAGCAAATCATGCTTAAAGCCCAGCTTTTAAACTCGCTTCAATAAATCGATCTAAATCCCCGTCTAATACGGCTTGCGTATTACGGTTTTCCACGCCAGTACGTAAATCTTTAATGCGTGAATCGTCTAATACGTAAGAGCGAATTTGGCTTCCCCAACCAATGTCAGATTTATTATCTTCCATTGCTTGTTTATCCGCATTTTTCTTCTGTAATTCAAGCTCATACAATTTCGCTTTTAATTGTTTCATCGCTTGATCTTTGTTCTTGTGCTGTGAACGGTCATTTTGACATTGCACCACAATACCACTTGGCATATGGGTAATTCGCACCGCACTTTCAGTTTTGTTTACGTGCTGCCCACCAGCTCCCGATGCTCGATAAACATCAATACGTAAATCAGCAGGATTGATTTCAATATCAATATCATCATCAATTTCAGGATAGACAAATGCTGCGCTGAATGATGTGTGACGACGGTTATTGGAATCAAATGGACTTTTACGCACTAAGCGATGAATCCCCGTTTCTGTTCGTAACCAACCAAAAGCATATTCACCGCTCACTTTAATGGTTGCCGATTTCAATCCAGCTACATCGCCGTCAGAGACTTCCATCAGTTCTGTTTTAAAACCTTTGCTTTCAGCCCAACGGAGATACATACGCAGCAACATTTCTGTCCAATCTTGAGCTTCCGTACCGCCAGAGCCTGCTTGTAAGTCCACATAGCAATCGCAAGCATCATGTTCGCCACTAAACATTCGACGGAACTCTAATTTTTCGAGTTGTTGTTCGAGTTCATCTAATTCAGCTACCGCTTCATTGAAGGTGTCTTCGTCTTCTGCTTCAATGGCAAGTTCTAGCAACCCATCAATATCTTCTAAACCTTGTTCTAAATTTTTGATGGTATTTACAACTTGTTCTAAAGAAACGCGTTCTTTACCAAGTGCTTGGGCTTTATCTGGATCATTCCAAACATCTGGCTGTTCTAATTCCGCATTGACTTCTTCTAAACGCTCAACTTTGGCATCAAAGTCAAAGATACCCCCGAAGCACTGAAGTGCGGTCAGATAAATCGATGATTTTATTTTTTACAGGATTGATTTCAAACATAATAAATTCACTGTGTGATAAAGTGTGGAATTATATGCTATTTTCTGATTTTTGGATAGTTTGACCTTGCAGAAATTAGCAATCTCTCTATAATTTCAGGCTTTCTTACTCAGTAAATTTAGGAACAAAAAATGAAGAAAATTTTTACCGCACTTTTGTGCGTGGCTGCGGCTAATGCAATGGCAGATGATGCGGCAATTAAACGCAAATTACAGTCTTTTAATGTATCAAATATTGCTATTAAATCTTCGCCGATTTCAGGCATTAGAACGGCTGTCACGGATCAAGGTATACTTTATGTGAGCGAAGATGGAAAATATCTTTTTGAAGGTAAACTTTATGAACTCACAAATAATGGCCCTGTTGATTTCGCAGGTAAAATTTTAGTGGATAAACTTAATTCTTATAAAGACGAGATGATTGTTTATCCTGCGAAAAATGAAAAACACGTAGTAACAGTATTTATGGATATTACCTGCCATTATTGCCATTTGTTACATCAGCAATTAAAAGAATATAACGATCTTGGTATTACTGTGCGTTATTTAGCTTTCCCTCGCGCAGGTATGAATAATCAAACGGCGAAACAAATGGAAGCGATTTGGACGGCGAAAGATCCCGTTTTTGCTTTAAACGAAGCTGAAGACGGTAATCTACCAAAAGAAGTTAAAACGCCAAATATCGTGAAAAAACATTATGAATTAGGTATTCAATTTGGTGTACGAGGAACGCCAAGTATTGTGACTTCAACTGGTGAGCTTATTGGCGGTTATTTAAAACCAGCTGATTTATTAAGAGCTCTTGAAGAAACGGCACAATAATTTTATAATAAAGAGCAAGGGGCAGTTGCCTACCCCTTGTGTTTTAATAGTCGGTAATGCTTAATATGCTGGGGAGCTTAAAAGCATTAACAACACAAAAATTATGATATAAATACACAATTTAGGCATCATTAAAATCCTTAGCTGACACAATAGTTAGACTAATGGTCAGTAGGGCTTTTAACCCCTGTCAGCATTCAGGGTTAAAAGCCCTGAGCAACAGGAAAAAGTATAGATAAAAGAGCTGTTGATTTCAACAGCTTTTTGCTTTTAGGTATGAATTAATATCCAGTGAAAAAACTTATCAAACACCGTGAAATTCCAAGTGGAAATTCTGTTTCAAACCATCCGTTATTAGATCGCCTTTATCGCGCTCGTCATATTAAAAACACCAAAGAATTAGACCGCACTTTGAAATCAATGCTCAATCCAAATCAATTATATGGCATTGATCAAGCGGTAAATTTATTAGTTGAAGCCTATCAACAACAGCAAAAAATAGTGATTGTTGGGGATTTCGATGCTGATGGTGCAACTAGCACAGCATTGAGTGTGCTGGCTTTAAGACAACTTGGTTTTTCTGATGTAGATTACCTTGTGCCAAATCGATTTGAACAGGGTTATGGTTTGAGTATTCCAGTGGCTGAAATGGCGATTGAAAAGGGCGTTCAGCTTTTAATGACGGTGGATAACGGCGTTTCATCTTTTGAAGGCATTGCATTTTTGAAAGAAAAAGGCATTCGAGTTTTAGTCACGGATCATCATTTACCGCCTGAAACTTTGCCGCCAGCCGATGCCATTGTTAATCCTAATTTAAGTCAGTGTCATTTCCCTTCAAAATCTTTAGCAGGCGTTGGTGTGGCATTTTATTTGATGCTGGCGGTGCGTGCAAAATTTCGTGAACTCGGTATTTTTACTGCAGAAACACAACCTAATTTTACTGACTTGCTCGATCTGGTGGCACTAGGCACCATCGCTGATGTTGTGCCTTTAGATCAAAATAATCGTATCCTTGCTTATCAAGGTTTAATGCGGATTCGTGCACGGCGTTGTCGTCCTGGTATTATTGCGTTGGCTGAAGTGGCTAACCGTAATGTTGAACAGTTTACCTCAAGTGATCTCGGTTTTTGTATCGGACCTCGTTTAAATGCGGCAGGGCGTTTAGATAATATGTCGATTGGGGTGGAGCTTTTGCTGGCGAACGAAATGTCAAAAGCCAGAGAATTAGCTTTAGATCTTGACGAACTCAACCAAACACGTAAAGAAATTGAAGCAGGTATGAAGCTTGAGGCAATAAAAATTTGTCAAAATCTTACCGCACTTTTTAAAGAGTTACCCTATGGTATTACGCTTTATCAGCCCGATTGGCATCAAGGCGTATTAGGCATTGTTTCATCAAGGATTAAGGATCAATATCATCGTCCAGTGATTGCCTTTGCACAAGATAGTGAGGGAATTTTGAAAGGTTCTGCTCGTTCTATTGAAGGTTTACATATGCGTGATGTTTTAGAGCGTATTCATTCGCAACATCCTAATATGATTTTAAAATTTGGTGGACACGCAATGGCGGCAGGCTTGAGTATTCGCGAAGAACATTTTGCGGATTTCCAACATATTTTTAATCAAACCGTTGCCGATTGGTTTGATGAAGAACATATGCAAAGCATAATTTGGACAGATGGCGAACTGAATTCAAATGAATTTAATCTTGAAACGGCAGAGCTGATAAAATCGGTAGGCACTTGGGGGCAAGGGTTTCCTGAGCCTTGCTTTGATGGCGAATTTAAAATTTTAGACCAGCGCGCAATTGGGCAAAATAAAAATCATCTAAAAATGTTGCTAGAGCCGAAACAAGGTGGGGTTTTATTAGATGCCATTGCATTTAATATTAATACAAGATTGTATCCTGATCTTTCAATTAAACAGGCTCGTTTAGCCTATAAATTAGATATTAACGAATTTCGTGGCAATCGTAGCCTACAATTATTGGTAGATTATATTGAGCCGATAGATGAGTGATAGAATGAAATTAAAAGGGTTATTGGCATTTTGTTTGCTTTTTTTATCGTCGTTTGTTTTAGCAGAAGTCAATCAGAAAGAATTTTCAGTGCAAAATTCTCCGCACTTGCCATCAAGGGACACAATCTATTTTGAAGACGGGCGTGATTATTTTTCTTATAAAGAACCTATCGAACAAGCGTCTCGAGCGGATAAAAAAATCCGCATTCAATTCTTTTTTGATTATGATTGTCGAGTGTGTTCTTCAGCGCAGGATATTTTAGAGCTTTATAGTCAAATACGCACATATAAAGTTGCGTTGGAACAATATCCTATTGCAACTGCCGATAGCCAGTTTAGCGCACGCATTTTTTATACTTTGCAAGCATTAAGTGCGGGCGAATTATCTAATGTTTTGTTATTTGAGACTTCAGAAAAATCCCGTTATACAGAATTGTCCACATCAAATAAAATTCAACAATGGGCAGAAAAACAAGGGCTAGATAAGCAGTTATTTATTCAAACTGAAAATTCACAAAGCGTAAAAGAACAGATCCAAAATGCGATTGAATTGACGGAAGAATATGGTGTTTTTACCTATCCTTACGTTGTCATTGGTGGAAAATATGCACTCACTGCAAGTACGCTTTATAACGATGATTATAGCGTAGCAGTGTTAGATTTTTTGGTAAATAAAATAGAACAGGAACAAAAACAATGAAAATAGGAATTGTTGGTGCAATGGCACAAGAAGTGGAAATTTTAAAAAATTTAATGGCTGATAGAACGGAAACTCGAGTAGCAAGTGCGGTCATTTTTGAAGGTAAAATTAACGGTAAAGATGTTGCATTATTGCAATCAGGCATTGGCAAAGTGGCAGCTGCCATTGGCACGACGGCGTTATTGCAATTAGCCAAGCCAGATTGTGTGATCAATACTGGTTCTGCAGGTGGGGTAGCAAAAGGCTTGAAAGTGGGGGATATTGTGATTTCTGATGAAACACGCTATCACGATGCGGATGTGACCGCTTTTGGTTATGAAAAAGGGCAGTTGCCTGCTAATCCTGCGGCATTTTTATCGGACAAAAAATTAGCAGATCTCGCTCAAGAAATTGCAGAAAAGCAAGAACAATCAGTAAAACGTGGTTTAATTTGCTCTGGCGATAGTTTTATTAATAGTGAAGATAAAATTGCACAAATAAAAGCAGACTTCCCGAATGTAACGGGGGTTGAAATGGAAGCCACAGCGATTGCGCAAGTTTGCTATGCGTTTAATGTGCCTTTTGTGGTGGTTCGAGCAATTTCTGATGGCGGAGATGGCAAAGCAAGTATGTCTTTTGAAGAGTTTTTACCATTAGCGGCGAAGCAGTCTTCGGCGTTAGTATTAGGGATGATTGACAGACTGTCGTAATAATCTTTTAATAAGATAATAAATGCTAAAATTAAAGGCATAGCTATTAGCTATGCCTTTTTATATGAACCTATTAGAATTTATAGTTTAAACTCAGAATATAAGTTCTTCCACGTGCAAAGTTATAAAGCACGGTTTTATCTGAACCACCGCAAGCAGAAGAATCTTGCGCACATTCTATAGAATTATTTAAACTTGAATAATAACGTTGCGAAGCCGCGTCATTTCCAGCATCTAATGGATCAACATAACGTTTATCTAATAGATTTTGTACTTCCGCTTTAATAATCAAATCTTTGATTGGTTCATAGCTGACGTGTAAATCTAAAATAATAGGTTGTTTTTTAATCTCTTCTGTTTTTTTCACGGCATAGTAAGTTCTGTCGCCCGCAGTATATTTTTCATAGCGAGAGCCATTGATATATTCTTCTTCAATTGTCGCACGTTTACTTTTTCCATAATAACGAGCTGCCATACCTAAGGTTAATTTTTTATCAAACCAACGTGTACCAAGCTCTAATCTGCCGTAGTCTTTTGGTAGCATTGAAACACGAGATAAGCCATAACCTTGTTTCAAAATGTCTTCTTTTGAAGCATTATTCGGACGTGGGCTGGCATCGGCATAATTGGTTGGCTGATTAGTACGTTGATAAGCGTAAGAGAGATTCGCAAAAAAACGTCCCATATCATAATTAAGCTCTAACTCCGCCCCGCTTTTTTTCACGATAGGTTGATAATTTTGATGAGCGATGGTAAAGCGAAAACGAGTACTGTTTGCCCACGTAGGTACAATGCCATTTCTCCACCAAACACCGTAAACATTATGGATATAGTTTTTAATAAAGCTACGATAACCCACTAATTTGATGCCTAGCACATCGTCTTGAGTGAATAGACCTTTTTTATAAGTATTAAAGCCTAGTTGATAGGTGTCAGATTGTTCAGGTTTTAATGCCGTGTTTACCCCTGCATCAGACACTTGAGAGAAAAACATCTCTTGAATATTCGGCATTCTGTGTGTGCGTGAATAAGTGAAAAATGGCATAAAATAATCGCTTAGCTCTGCACTTAATGTAGCGGAATGATTGAATGCCTTTTTATGCCCTGATGTATGCAAAATCGGTTCATTAATTTGATTCGTTGTATTTTCATATCCAACATACTCACCATTAAACGCATAATGGATAAAATTCACGCTGTAATTTAAATGATAAATACCTTTAGAAAGTGCGGTATCAAAATACACGGTTTTAAATTTTTGCTTGCCAGAAGGTTGTAAAATCACTGAACGTTGTGGCAGTAAATTACGATCACCTTTAAATCGTCCTAAATTGCTGTAAGTACCTTGATCATGTGAATCATCGTTATAAAACAAACTTAATTCTTCTGGAAAACGGTTTTTACTGTATTCATTGGTAAAATAGTTAAAACCTAATGTGGTTTTTAAATCGATTTCTTTTGGCAACAAGAAAGTATGGCTGTTGTTTATATCAACAATATTTGCGACATTTTTGGTAATAAGTTTGTCTGCCACTCGCCAGCCAGCAAAAAAACCACCTTTAGGATAAATGGTTTTGCCAATGTTATGTGCAGCCATTAAATTAAGATCAAGATAGCTGTTATTATTGAAGTTATAATTGACTTGGTAATTACGGTTTTCAATTTTGCGAGAACCAATTTTATTATCCAACGTGCGTATTTGCGCTCCTAAATTTTGGTGATCATCGCCATATTCAAATTTTAACAAATGGCTACGCGAGCGTGATTGCAAACTACCCGGCTCAATAGGGGCAACACTATATTGATCTTTATTACGTTCAAATGATTCGTCAGTTTCTTTAATTCCATCAGGACCTGTTTGGAGCTTTGTAATATCCTTAGGTTTTTTTTTCTGTTCTAATAATTCTTTGAGAATTTCTTGTCTAGTCGTTGTTGCAGCAGATTTAATACGATACGAACCACAATTCTTATTTTTCGGATAATCTTGTTTGTTACAATACCAATGTGGTTTGTTTAAATCAGGTGCCCATTGCCCTTCAGAATCTAAAATATAACCCGCATTACGAAAATAAGCTTCTTTCTCTTTAGCAAGAATATCCTGCCCTAATGATGCTAATCGTTCTCCGCCACCGATACGATAATCTTGTGAAACTTCACGTTGGCTATAACCATACACCACGCCTACATAGCCACCATTATCAAGCCATTTTCTGCCAGCAGCCGTCGTCATAAAATTGGATTTAGTGGCATTGCTTCCTGTCATTCCTTTCAGAATAATGCCGAATGGTTTGTCATCAGTAATCACATCATTAACGCTTAATGTTCTAAAATTAGCACTGCCCGCTAAGGCATTTATACCGCTTGCTCCCGAAAAGTTGCTTTTATTAACATCTACACCTGCAATAAAATTAGGATCGATTGCCGCACCAAATTGAGAACTCCCGCCTGATTGACCTGAGTCTAAGGCTGTAGAATAGAAGGTTTGGGTTACACCATCAACCATCGTATTGACACGACCTAATCCATTTTCGCCACGAATATTTACAGAAACCACACCCGAGCCTTTATCTTGTTGAGTAAATGCCCCAGGAATGCTCCGAATGACTTGGTCAATGGTTTGTGTTTCCTTAAAGACATTTTCACGCGTACTTTTGGCTTTGGCTTCAGTGAAAGGTTTTTTGTCATTTGATATCACTTTTTCTACGACATCAATTTGCCCTAATGTTTCTTCGGCTTGAGCTTGTGTAATCGTCATACCGATTGTATTGATTAGGCTAAGTGTAATTAAATTTAATTTTATAGCTTTCTTCATTATAGTTCCTATTTATTTTTGAGAAATATTACGATTATCCATTTTATAAGAGGGATTTCAAGGAATGATTTAATAAATTTAATGAAAATACCTAAAAAAATAATGAAAAAAATTAATTTTTAGAGAGGAAATATGTTGAGAAGATAAAGAAAAAGAAAGTTTGGTTTTTGCTAAATGGGCAAATTCATTCGCAAAATCAACCGCACTTTAATGGGTTAAAGGTTAGTTTTGATAGTAGAAATATAAAAGAGAAAAATAGGAAATGACCGCAAAAGTGCGGTCATTTTTGGCGTAAATTTTATAGATTATAAAATAAAGGTACTAAGAATAGCGCGCAAAGTGCGGCGATGATACCGTAAACGATCATAGGTATAATGGTTTTCTTAATAATTGTGCCTTCTTGGTTTGAAATATTTAACACAGAACTTACCGCTACAATGTTATTGATACATACCATATTCCCCATTGCCCCACCGACAGATTGTAAAGCAAGAACAAGTGCGACAGAAATGCCTGTGGTTTCTGCGGTAGAAAGTTGAACACTACCAAATGTTAGGTTGGATACGGTATTTGAACCTGAGAAAAAGGATCCAATCGCGCCTAAGAAAGAGGAGAAAATAGTCCAGTTACTACCAGAAATTTCAGCAAAAGTTCTACCTATAATTTTTACCATAGAATGTTCGCCACCCACTAACATTAGGTTTACCATCACTAAGGCACCAACTAAGGCAATAAATGGATTTTTAGATTGTTGTAAACTTGATACAAAAATCTGTTTAACATTTGAACTGGAAATTTTAAAGACAGGAATCGCAATTAGTACTGTAATGACAAATGGAATCAATGCGGGTACGTAAAGAAGTTTATAGCTTGATGAAACATTTGAGCCAAAAATATTTTTTAAGCTAAAGATTAAACCTTTGCTAATTTCAAATAATCCTAACGAACCTAATGTAGTTGAGAACCAAATAGTTGCGTCATTCATCATTGCTTTGAATGGTAATTGATGAATACGAGTCACAATTAAAAATGCAATAAGTAAACCTGTAGGGAATAATGCTTTAACTACTTCTCCCGTACTTACCGCATTATTATCAAGGGTATTTGTTACTTTTGCTAAACCAATATTGCGATTCGCAGCCCATACAGAGATAAATAAGCCGATTGCCCCCCCAACGAGTGATGGAAATTCGTAATTGACTTGAGCAATCAAGAAATAAGGTACTACGCAACCCAGTACGCTAATATAGATAAATACGATGTTTTTACGAATATCATCCCAACTTACTAAGATACGAAGTGCTAATAATGGGATAAGAAGTGCAGCAACGGAGTGTATAAATGCTGTAATAGACCCAATTTCTAAAATCATATTTTCTGATAATTTTAAAGCACCAAAACCAAACCAAGTTGGTGTACCTACCGCACCAAAGGATACGGGAACTGAGTTCATAATTAGTGCCAACATCGCCACTTTTAATGGATGAAACCCTAATCCCACTAAAATAGGTGCAGCAATTGCCGCTGGTGTACCAAAACCACTTGCACCTTCGATCATAAAGGCAAACGCCCAACCAATAATCATTAATTGTGCAACGGGATTTGGATTAATATTTCCTAACCATTTTCGCATAATATTTGTTGCGCCTGAAATTTCAGAGAAACGGTTAAAGAGAATCGCACCAAAAATTACTGTAATAGGAGTTTGTACCGCAACAATTGCAGAAACAACATTTGCACTAATAGTGACAATATCTGTATTAAAGTGTAAAAGATGAACGCCCATAACTAATGTCGCAATCCAAGGTAAGGCAACATAAGAAGGTAGCGCGTTTCTTTTTACCATAAGATAAATCAGTAAAACGATAGGAAAAATACTTAGAATAAAAGACAGCATAAAATATCCTCAGAGTTAGATTAAAAGATGTGGTTATTTTATGGATTTATATGCAAAAGCATATACCTATTTTAAGAAAATGTGATCAATATCTCATAAAATTTAACATTTTATTTTCATTTTTTACATTTTTATTACTATTTGTGTTTAGTTATAGTATTAATAGAAGAATATAGAATATAGAATATAGAATATAGAATATGATAAAGATTGTTTAATACCATATTAACATTAGCAGGATTACCAAATTCTCACTATAATGCGCAAAATTTTGAGAATGAAAGGATAATTTGTATGGGAATGATTATTACTGTTGATGGTCCTAGTGGTGCTGGGAAAGGGACGCTTTGTTATGCGTTGGCTGAAAAGTTGGGCTATGCTTTTTATTGATAAAAATCTCCCCTTTTAATCGAGGAGATTTTTATTATTCTTCTTTAAATTCTTCCATCATTTCTTGCGCTTTTTTTACCATATCTTCTGAACCAACAAATAGTGGAACACGTTGGTGGAGTGCGGTTGGTTCGATATCTAAAATTCGACGATAACCATCTGTTGCGACACCACCAGCTTGCTCCGCTAAAAATGCAATTGGATTGCCTTCATATAATAAACGGAGTTTTCCATTTGGATAGTTGGTTGCACTTGGGTAAATATAAATGCCGCCTTTTAATAAGTTGCGGTGGAAGTCTGCCACAAGTGAACCAATATAGCGAGAGGCGTAAGGGCGATTGGTCGCTTTGTCTTCTTCTTGGCAATATTTAATGTATTTTTTTACACCTTGTGGGAATTTGAGGTATTGCCCTTCGTTGATGGAATAAATACGCCCCGTTTTTGGCATTTGCATATTTTCGTGTGACAGGCAGAATGTACCGATTGATGGATCATAAGTAAAGCCATTAACTCCGTTACCTGTGGTATATACCAACATAGTTGATGAACCATAAACAATATAACCTGCGGCAACTTGTTTATTCCCAGGTTGTAAGAAATCTTCTAAGGTTACAGGTGTGCCAATTGGAGATACGCGACGGTAAATGGAGAAAATTGTACCGACGGAGACATTTACATCAATATTTGAAGAACCATCAAGGGGATCCGTTAAAATAATGTATTTTGCATTGCGACCACGTTCCGTATCAAACGCAATAAAACTTTCTTCTTCTTCAGATGCAAACCCTGCCACTTCTTCACGTGCCATTAATGCCGCTTTCATCGTGTTATGGGCGAATAAATCAAGTTTCATTTGACTTTCGCCTTGTATGTTTTCAACACCAGATTGACCTAGAATATTTGTTAAACCTGCTTTGTTAATATCTCGATGAATAATTTTTGCTAAAAGACGAATTGACGACAAAATACCACTCAATTCCCCTTTTGCGTTTGGATATTCAGCTTGGCGTTCAACGATAAATTCACTCAATGTTTTCATAATTTTCCTTTTAGTTTTTCATAATGCGTAAGTTAATTATAGGGAGTTTGGAGTGTAAACTCTAATGGCAGATTATCAGAATGGGATCTTTATCACAAAAAATTCACATTTATTATTGCAATTTTTAGAAACTATCGCTTATTTTTGAATAAATTTTGGAGTGTTTTTATGCATTTGCGCTCCAAATAAACTTGAGCTACCATAACCACACTTTATTAAGCCAAAAGCCAAAAGGTAAAAAATGAAAATCGCATTAGGCATTGAGTATAACGGGCAAAATTATTATGGTTGGCAGAGACAAGAAAAAGTCCGTAGTATACAAGAAGAATTAGAAAAGGCACTTTCTTGTATTGCAAATGAAAAAATTGAAATATTTTGTGCGGGGCGAACGGATTCTGGCGTAAGTGGAACGGGTCAGGTTGTTCATTTTGAAACCAATGCGATTCGTCCTGAGAAAGCTTGGGCTTTTGGCACTAATGCTCATTTACCTGATGACATTGCGGTGGCTTGGGCAAAACAAGTCGATGATGAATTTCACGCCAGATTTTCCGCAACAGCACGCCGTTACCGTTATATTCTTTATTGTAATAAATTACGCTCTGCGATTTTAGCGGGAGGAATGACACATTGTCATTTAGATTTAGATGCGGAAAAAATGCATCAGGCAGGACAATGTTTACTTGGCGAACATGATTTTTCCTCTTTCCGTGCAGCACAATGTCAATCCCATACCCCTTGGCGTAATGTGCATCATTTGAATGTGTCTCGTATCGGGCAATATATTATTGTGGATATTCAGGCGAACGCTTTTGTGCATCATATGGTGCGTAATATTGTGGGAAGTTTGATTGAGGTCGGTGCTGGAAATAAGCCGATTGAATGGATGCAATGGCTACTTGAGCAGAAAAATCGTCAGCTTGCTGCACCAACAGCAAAACCAGATGGATTGTATTTGGTTGATGTGATTTATCCGCAGAAGTTTGATATTCCTAAACGCCCAATTGGTCCTTTATTTTTAGAGGATGGTTTATTAAATCGTACTTTGAAGTAAAGCGTAATTTCATGTTTTAAATAACCATATCTGAAAATATTCTTCATAAAAAAAGACCGCACTTTAAAAGTGCGGTCAATTTTAAGTGAGTTTTATATTAATTTTGATATTCCATAATTCACTAAAAATCCACCAACCACTAGCCATAAATAAATTAGTGTTCCTAAAACAAGTGGTTTTAATCCTGCCTTTTTGATTGCGCTTGCTTGTGTAGTTAAGCCAAGGGCAGCCATCGCTGAAATTAATAAGAAAGAATCGATTTCAACGAATAATTTCACGAGTTCTTTTGGTAATAAATCAAAAGAATTAAAAATCGCAACGCCAATAAAAAGTACAGCAAACCAAGGAATTGTAATTTTGTGTGAGGTATTTTCTGATACTCCATTACTACGTGTTAATAACCAAGAAAGCATTAATAAAAATGGTGCAAGCATCATTACTCGGATCATTTTGGAAATGACGGCAGTATTCGCCACGATAGGATCAATATTTTCCCCAATGGCATAAACTTGAGCCACTTCATGTACGCTAGAACCAACATAAATACCGAATTGATGGGCGTTAATTAAATCTTGTGACCACGTGTAGAACAAGGGGTAAGTAAAAATAGCAAGCGTCCCGAAAATGACCACTACGGCAATCGCCACTGAAACTTTATGAGATTCTGCTTTGGTAACAGGCTCTGCCGCCATAACCGCTGCCGCACCACAAATGCTGCAACCTGCTCCAGTGAGATAAACCAATTGTTTATCCATTTTTAGATAACGAATGCCTAAAAGTGCGGTAAAAAAGAAGGTTGAAATTAGCATAATCGCATCAGTGACAACAGCATTTAATCCTACATCGGCAATATCGCCAAAAGTGAGGCGGAAACCATACAACACAATGCCAGTGCGAAGAAGCGTGCCTTTCGCAAATAACACGCCTTTTTCCACTTGTGTTGAAAATTGCGGATAAATGGTATTGCCGATTGCCATTCCCAGCAAGATGGCAATAATTAGAGCACTGATATGATAATGATGGGAAAAATTAGTGTTTCCTAAATAGTTAGCAAGTATAGCGATAATCGCAATAAATATAAGTCCGAAATAAAAGGGACGAGTGTTCATTTTTCCTTTCCTTAGTGAGTGTTTTTGTCTTTTACCCAAGCGGTTTCATCTAAAATTTTGCCAAAATAGCTTTCGACTAAGCGACGAGTAACATCAGTTTGTGGATCAGTAAAAAGATTTTGAGGGCTGCCATATTCAATCATTTTTCCGTCATCCATTACGATAATCGTATCTGCAATATGTTTAATTACACCGAGATCCTGTCCCACATAAATATAAGATATACCTAAACGTTGTTGTAAATCAAGGGTTAAATTAAGCAATTGAATACGTACAGAAGCATCTAAATTGCCAATTGCATCATCTATTATAATAATTTCTGGTGCTAAAATTAATGCGCGTGCTAGGGCAACCCGCTGCTTTTGGCTGATAGAGAGATGCTTAATATTGAGATTTGTGTAATCAGGATAAAGTCCAACGAGAGATAGGGTTTCAAAGATTTTTTCATTACGTTGTGTCTCTGTCCAATCTGTCGCTAGGCTTAATGGTTCGTCTAATATTTGCCCAATATTTAAACGTGGGTTGAATGCAGAATTAGCATCTTGGAAAACCATACGAATATGTTTAGCTCTAGATTGTACATCCTGATATTGTAATTCTCGATCATTAAATAAAATTCGACCAGAAGTCGGCGGAATAATGCCCGCTATCATTTTCACTAGGGTTGATTTACCAGAGCCATTATTGCCAATGATCGCAAGTGTTTGTTTGCGTTCAAGGGTAAAACTCAGGCTATCCACTGCATTGAATTGACTTCGTCCAAATAAACTGGCGTGACCTTTGAACGTTTTAGTTAAATCTTCCACTTGTAATAAGGGCATTATTCATTTCCTTTGCAATTAAGTATAAAAGGGGGGGCTGTTATTTTTTCTTTAAAATTTTTTTCTCGTAAATTAATAGGATAATGACAAGAAAATTCGTGTTGTTTTATTTTCAATCGTCTGGGTTTTTCCATACATTTTTTTTGTGCAAAAGGGCATCTTGGGCCAAGACGACAGCCAATTGGCATTTGCTCTAAAATAGGCACGGTGCCTTCTAACGTACCCAATTTAGTTTTAAATCCTAAAGGTTGAGTAAAATCGGGTACAGCATTAATTAAGGCTTGGGTATAAGGGTGATGGGGACTTTCGATTAATATTTCAGTCGGAGCGGATTCTGTATTTTGCCCACAATAAAGCACTGAAATTTGATCGCACCATTCACTAATACTTTTAATATCGTTACTCGTAAGTAAAATTGTTGTTCCCTGATTTTGGTTCATACTGGAAAGTAAACGAAAAACTTGTAGGGCAGTGGTTGATTCTAACGCATTTGTCGGTTCATCCGCGATTAATAAGCGTGGCTGATTAGCGACAGCCATTGCGATCATAACTTTTTGTCCTTCGCCTTCTGTCAGTTCGTTAGGATAGCTTGCCATAATATCACGATGATCTTTAATTCCTACGCGATGTAACAATTCAATAGCACGTCTTTTTTTCCACCCAAACCATTTCCACCATTTATTTTTAAATGTCCAATTAGGAATATTTTGGATGAGTTGTTTTCCTATCTTTCGACTTGGATCAAGGCAAGATAAGGGATTTTGGAAAATCATTGAAATTTCTTTGCCAACAATCTTACGTCGTTTATGAGGACTGAGTTTCAGTAATTCTACATCGTGAAAACGAAAGCGATCGGCAGTAATAATCCAATTTTCTTTGATTGCATTACAAATGACTTTAGCGATTAAACTTTTTCCTGAGCCTGATTCGCCAACTAATCCAGTGATTTCTCCTTCGTTAAGAGAAAGATTGACGCCATCTACAATTTTTATACGTCCATTGGAGGTTTGAATTTCAATATTTAGGTTACAAATGTCTAAAAGTGCCATAAGCTATTCTTGATGTTGATTGATGGCTTTAGTTAAGCCATTACTGAAAATAATACTTAATAAAATAGTAAAAATAATGGCGAAACCAGGTAAAAGTACTGTCCAAGGCGCAAGATAAAGTAGTTCCAAAGAGTCTTTTATCATTGCCCCCCATTCGGGTGTAGGTCGTTGTGCGCCAAGAGAAATAAAGCTTAACGCACTAATATCTAACATGGCTATAACAAAAGCACGAGCCACTTCTTGAATATAAATAACGGTAATATTCGGTAAAATAGTGCTTTTCAATAAGGCTTGATTGGAAATGCCTTCAAGTTTTAGCATTACAACATAATCTTTTTTTAATTCTTTTTGAATAGTGCGATATATGGTGTGAATGAAATAAGGCAAAATCGCTAATAGCGTAGCAAACATTGCATTCCATAAACTTGGTTCCATTAATGTTGAAATAACAACGGCAATTAATAGAATAGGTAATGATAAAAAAGCATCAAAAATATGCCCGACAAAACGAGCTTTAATACCTTTCAGTAATCCTGCAATAATTCCTAGTGCGCCACCTATTATTGCCACTGAAAAGACAACCAGTAAAGCAGAACCTAAGGTATAGCGAGTACCCATAATTAAACGACTTAATATGTCGCGACCTAAATCATCAGTACCAAAGAAAAAAGCAATTTTTCCTCTATCTACCCAAGATGGAGGCATTAATTCTTGCCCAATAAATTGTCGATTATCAGCATAAGGTGCAAGATAACTAGCAAAAAGTGCGGTAAAAATTAATGCGATTAATAAATAAAAGCTAAAAAGTGCGATGGTATTTTGACGAAAGCGTAACCAAATTTGAAAGATTGAGGTACTTTCGCGGAATTCATCAGGTTCTTTATTTTGCATACCAACCTTTCTTTTTAAATGGATCGAGCATAAAAATGAATAGTTTAGTGAATGTATCAATTAAAATAATACATACGCCAATAACAATTACACCTGCTGCAATGCTGTTGTAATCTTGTTCATTTACAGCGTTAATTAACCAACGACCAATGCCTGGCCAACCTAAAGCTGTTTCTACCAACATACATTGCGTTAATACTAATGTGAATATGCGTGGTACTTGTGGAACAAGCAGGGGAAAAGTATTACGGAAGACATATTGATGGAGAATTTTCCATTTTGACCAACCCCGTGTTGTTGCTACTTTGGAAAAATTTTGATTCAAAATATATTCTACTCGTTGATGAATAATGCGGATAATTTCCATTGTTGGCAAAATACACAATACCAGCGTTGGTAAGGCTAAATGTTGTAATACATTTTGTACGATTTTTGTGCGATAAGGTACTTCCATAAACCACATATCAATGACAGGAAATCCTGTAATGGATTTAATTTCGTAAAGTAAATTATATTGCCCAATAGCGGCAATTTCCCAATGTGAGAGCGCAGCAACATACAGTAAAATGGGGGCTAACCAAAATATTGGAATAGATAGTCCTACATAAGATAGGCTTTGTAAACTTTTTGCAAAAATTTGTTCAGAATTGACCGCACTTATAATGCCAAGTGGCAAACCAAAAATAAATGCTAAAAATAATGTAATGAAACAAAGTTCTAATGTGGGAGGAAGAACCGTGAGAATAAGGTTCATTAATGATTTTCCACCGTTATAGGTAATGCCAAAATCACCTTGTAATAAGGTGCCTAAATAATGAAAATAGCCGATATAAATGTTTTGTGTAACAAGATTCGCATTAAGAGGATCACGTAATAAAATGACAAAGCCTAATAACGATAGTACGAGTAATAATAATGCCACCCACAGAATATGGCGAAGAGCCGACCATAACATTAGTGTTTCTCCTGAATAAAATGTAAGGTGGAAAAATCTAAGCTACCAAAAGGTGTCATTTTTACTCCTTTCACACGACTATTTGCGACTAAAATTCGTTTTACATTGGCAATAGGAATAATGGGTAATTCACGTAAAACGAGTTCTTGGGCTTCATTATAGGCTTTTGCGCGTGAACTTAAATGTGAGGTGGTAATGGCGCGATCCATAAATTGATCAAATTCTTCATTACACCAATTAGATAAATTAGTGAGTTCATTTTTTGTTCCACAGCTTAAAATTGGACGCATAAAACCATCAGGATCAAGATTACCAGCTAACCAACCAGATAGAATCAAATCATAATTTTCTGATTGATTGCGTAATTGCGCCGTTAAAAATGGACGAGTTACGGCACGCACTTTAACTTTTACACCCGCTTGAGCTAAATCCCATTTTATCATTTCAGCCATTTTAAAAGGTGCAGGATTATAGACTTGTTCTTCATTAATTACCCATAAATTTAACAAAAGGTTTTTATCTGCTAATTTATTTTTGGCGATTTTGGGATGGTAATCAAACTCAAATTCTGGCGTATTGACAGTTGAAGCCCAAGACACTTCAGGAATAATGTTATTAGCAACAGTTGCTGTGTTATGGTAAATGCTATGAATGATTCGAGCTCGGTTTAAACTTTGTGAAATAGCGGCACGGATTTCGTGATCTCGCATTAATGGCTTATCAAAATTAAACGCTAAATAGGCTAAATTCATCCCATCAGTAGATTGCATATAATAATGTTTGTCATCATTTTTTAATAAGCCAATTTGGCTTACTTCAGGATAAGAAGCGATTTGACATTCGTGATTGAAAAACTTGACTAAACGCCCGCTTCGATCAGTAGAAAGATCCACAATAATATGTTCTATCTTAGCTCCTTTTTTCCAATAGTTTTCGTTACGCACTAAGCGAACATATTGATTATATACATAATCTTTTACTTGATACGGCCCTGTGCCTACTGGATGAGTATCTAATTGAGCAAGGTTATCATCTGCGCTTAATTGATAGGCATATTCTTGTGAAAAAATAATCGCATATTGGCTGGCAAGATGCGACAAGATGGAGGAATCTGGCTCAAATAATTCAATTTTTACTTGATAAGGCGAAAGTGCGGTTACAGATTTGATTTTTTCGTTAAGTTTAATGCTATCAAAATAAGGAAAACGAACTTTTCTTGCTTGTTCGTGAAACACTTTATATTGTGGATTACTATAAGTAACATTCGCCTCTGCTAAGGTTGGTAAATAAGTATTATGTCCTAATACATGATTAATCGAAAATACTACGTCTTCCGCATTAAAATCACGTGTTGGAGTAAACCAAGGGGTTTGGTGAAATTTTACGCCGTGACGTAAATTTAATAAAATTTCCTTACCATCAGCTGAGATGGAATAAGATTGCGCAAGCATTGGTGTTAATGTTGCACTGTGATTTTTTATATCAAATAACTTGTTATAAATTTGCTCCGTGACCACATTCATACTGGTTCCCGCATCTGTAGTTTGCGGATTAAATGAAAAACCTGAAGCATGGGTGCAATAAGTTAAGCCATTTTCAGTTAAAAATGTTGGAATACTTGGCGCAGCCTGTAATTCTACACTTTGGCTTATGCAGAGCAGAAAATATAAAAATCTCAGATTTAGACGTAACATAACAAATGCTTTGTGATAAATTATATATCGAATTATAAAATATATTGGCAAAAATGGCTAGGATATTGAATGTTTAATCAAGTTCAAAAGGAAATTAATCAAATCATTAATCGTGTTTTTGACCGCACTTTGCGCTTGGCGGTAACAGGGTTAAGTCGAAGTGGAAAAACGGCATTTATTACAAGTTTAATCAATCAACTTCTCTCTATTAATCAAAATTCATCACAGCATTTGCCCTTGTTTGAAGCGGCTAGAAATGGTTCAATTTTGGCAGTCAAACGAATATCCCAACAAGATCTCAGCGTGCCACGTTTTGATTATGAAAGTAATTTAAATGATTTGTTACAAAATCCGCCTCAGTGGTTTCAATCAACTCGTGGCGTGAGTGAAACACGTTTAGTAATTCGTTTTCAACACCAATCTGGCTTGCTACGTCATTTGAAAGAACGCGGCACGCTTTATCTGGATATTTTTGATTATCCGGGGGAATGGTTGATCGATTTGCCGTTGTTAAATCTAGATTTTCAACAATGGTCACAAGAACAAGTAAAGGTAACCACAGGTATTCGCGAAGAATTAGCGCGAAATTGGCTTGCTATGTTGCAGGATTTGGATTTAAGTGCGGTTGCAAATGAAGATGTTTTAGCCAAGATAGCGAAAAGTTATACGGATTATTTATACCAATGTAAGTCGCAAGGAATGCAATTTATTCAGCCTGGGCGATTTGTATTGCCGAGTGATTTAGACGGTGCGCCCGCATTACAATTTTTCCCATTGATGCATCTTTCGGAAGAACAGTGGAAAACCTTGAAAAAAACAGCCAAATCGAATAGCTATTTTGCCGTGCTGACAAAACGTTATGGTTATTATCGCAATAAAATTGTAAAAGGTTTTTACGAAAATTATTTTTCTACCTTTGATCGTCAAGTTATTTTGGCGGATTGTTTAACGCCTTTAAATCATAGTCAGCAAGCCTTTTTAGATATGCAAATGGGCTTAAATCAGTTATTTAATAATTTCCATTATGGCAGCAGAAATTTTCTTCATCGTTTGTTTTCTCCAAGAATTGATCGATTAATGTTTGTTGCGACGAAGGCGGATCATATTACTCGTGATCAAATTCCTAATTTAGTGAGTTTAATGCGCCAAATTGTGCAAGAGGGTGGTCGTTATGTGGAATTTGAAGGAATTGACAAAGAATATACCGCCATTGCGGCTGTTCGTACCACAAAGCAAGTGATTGTGAATCAGCAAGGAAAAGAAATTAAAGCAATTCAAGGGATTCGTTCTATTGATAAACAACTAATTACGCTTTATCCAGGAACAGTGCCGAGTAAATTACCAAGATCAGAATTCTGGCAAAAACAACCGCATTTTGATTTCGATAGTTTTGAACCTCAGCCTTTAGAACAAGGAGAAACTATTCCCCATTTGAGAATGGATGCGGTTTTACAATTTTTATTAAGTGATCGATTTGAATAAAAAAGTGCGGAAAATTTTTCCGCACTTTTTTATTTTTCTAGCCTGTATTGCGCATCCCAGCTGCGATACCTGTTATGGTAATCATCAATGCTTGTTCCACATCGGGATTGACTTGCTCTGGATTTTCACGGAAACGGTGAAGTAATTCTACTTGTAGTAGATTGAGTGGATCCGTGTAGATATTACGCAATGCGATTGAATCTGCAATCCAAGGTAAATCAGACATCAATTCACTTTGATGAGAAAGTGAAAGCACAGTTTGAATATCATCTTTAAGTTGTTTACGCAAATTTTCGCCTAAATACCAAAGTTCTTTTTTCACTAATCGTTGATCATATTGTTGGGAAAGCCAGGTATCTGATTTACTAAATACCATTTCCAACATTCCGATTCGCGTTGAAAAGAACGGCCAGTTTTCGCACATTTCATGAATAATATCGCCTTTGCCTTGTTCAATAATCTGACGGATAGCTGCACTAGCCCCCAACCAAGCTGGCAGCATTAAACGGTTTTGCATCCACGCAAAAATCCAAGGGATGGCACGTAAACTTTCCACACCGCCATTTGGATTGCGTTTTGCTGGGCGAGATCCAAGCGGCAATTTGGACAGCTCCTGTTCTGGCGTTGCACTACGGAAATAAGGCACGAAATCTTTATCGCCACGAACCACACTACGATAAATATTGCAAGAAATCGTGGAAAGCTCGTCCATTATAGTACGCCATTCTGGTTTCGGTTCTGGTGGCGGTAACAGATTTGCTTCTAAAATGGCACTAGCGTAGAGATCAAAGGTTTCTACCGCCACAGCGGGTAAACCCAGTTTAAAGCGAATCATTTCGCCTTGTTCTGTTACACGTAAACCATTTTTTAGGGAACGAGGCGGTTGAGAAAGTAATGCCGCGTGTGCTGGCGCACCGCCACGACCAATGGTGCCACCACGTCCGTGGAATAAAGTGAGTTCAATGCCAAGTTTTTCTGTTAAATTTACTAAGGCTTCTTGCGCACGGTATTGCGCCCAAGAAGCAGCCATCATTCCCGCATCTTTTGCCGAATCTGAATAGCCAATCATTACCATTTGACGATTATTGATCACGCCACGATACCAACCCACATTGAAAAGTTGAGTCATCACTTTTTCGGCTGCATCTAAATCCTCTAAGGTTTCGAATAATGGCACAACAGGAATATGATATGGCACGCCAGCTTCTTTTAAGAGTAAATGAACGGCTAAAACATCAGATGCACTGCGCGCCATCGAAATAACATAACACGCAATGACACCTTGTTTTTGTTGAGCAATGACTTTACAAGTATCTAAAATTTCTTTGGTTTCAGGCGATGGCGTCCAGTTTTGCGGAATCAATGGACGGCGAGAGCTTAATTCACGAATTAAGAAAGCCTGTTTATCGTCTTCCATCCATTGAGAGTAATCGCCCAAACCAATATAGCGCGTGATTTCAGCAATGGCATCGGTGTGACGAGTGCTTTCTTGGCGAATATCCATTTGAGAAAGCGTCACACCAAAACAACTAATACGGTGCAAAATATCCAACAATGAACCATTTGCAATAATGCGCATACCACATTGAATTAAAGATTGATAACAATCGTAAAGCGGCTCCCACAGTTGATTATCTTCCAAAATAATCTCGCTTTCGGAGACTCTTGGTGTGCGATTAGATAAGTGATCATCAAAATAAGCTAATGTTGCTGTAAGTTGATTGCGTAAATTTTTTACTACGAAACGATAGGGTTCTAAATGTTCGCCGTATTTATCACGAAATTCATCGCTACATTTCATCATTGAAAGTTCATCGGCTAATTTGCTGATGTCTTGTAAGAATAAATCCGCCGCTTTCCAGCGGGCAAAATAAAGTACTTTTTTGGTAATTTGTGCGGTAACAAATGGATTTCCATCACGGTCGCCGCCCATCCAAGAGGAAATACGCACAGGTTTTAATCCTACCGGCAAATCGTAACCTAAAAATTCACGGGCGGTTTCGTTGAGTTGGCGTAAAAATTCTGGCACAGCTTGCCACAAACTGTTTTCTAACATCGCAAAGCCCCATTTGGCTTCATCAAATGGCGTTGGACGAACAGTACGAATTTCGTTGGTATGCCATGCTTCAGCGATTAAACGAAGTAATAGACGCTCAATAATATTGCGTTCTTTTTCCGTTAAATCATGATGTTCTAGCTTGCTTAAACATTTATTGATTTCAATGTGTTTATGAATTAGTGAACGACGTGTTGTTTCTGTTGGATGTGCGGTCAGAACAAGCTCAATTAATAATTTTTCGACGGTTTTATGCACCTCTTCCACTGAAGCATTTTGTTCTTTTAAGCGTTTGAAAAGTTCGCTTAAGGATTGAGAAGAACTTTGAGCAAGAGAATGTTCACGGGAAATGGTTTGATATTGTTCAGCTATGTTAGTGAGGTTTAAAAATTGACTGAAAGCACGTGCGACAGGAATAATATTTTCATTAGAAATACTACCTAGCGTGTCTAGCAATTCTTGTCTTGCTTTATCATCGCCAGCACGAGAATTACGAGAAAGTTTACGAATGTTTTCGATTAACTCAAGAATATCCTCGCCCTGTGCATCATTGATGGTTTCTCCGAGAAAACGCCCTAACATACTAATGTTATTGCGCAGAGTACTGTACTCTTGTGTCATAGGAACTCCTAAAAGTAAAAAATAAAATTTGTCAGTTGGCGATAGATATAACTAAAAATAGGGTGGAGGGCAAATGCTATTCAGAGAAATTTTGAAAATAATCAAGAAAAGCTAAAAAATAGCTAAAAAAGAACCGCACTTTTTAGGGATTGTTTAAAAAGTGCGGTCTATTTTTGATAAGTTTATAAAATCGATTTAACGGATTTTCGAATGATAAGCTCAGGGGTTATATCAATACGACTATATTGTTGAACACCTTCATCTTTGTGAGTAATTCGTTCTAACAGAATATTTACTGCCTGTCTGCCTAAACGTAGTTTTGATTGATGAATGGTGGTTAATGGTGGCGCATAGAAACGTGAGGCGTGAATATCATCATAGCCGATAATTGACATATCCTCTGGCACACGCAAGCCTTTTTCTGTTAGTGCTGATATTGCACCGAGTGCCATCACATCGTTACAGCAGAATAGGGCGGTTGGTAATTCCTCTTGAGTCAGTAAACGATTCATACATTCATAGCCATCTTCAGGCTCAAATGCACCCTCTAGTACCCAAGACGGATTGATTGTTAATTTAGCTTCTTCCATTGCTTTTTCAAAGCCTTCATAACGCGTTCTTGCGGTAGTTTTATTGAGTTCGCCGCAGATAATCCCGATTTTTTTATGACCGCACTCTATAAGATGTTTGGTTGCTAAATAACCGCCATCAAAACTATGATCATCAATCACATCTGTATTGGTATTTGGCCCCCAATCCATTACAACCATTGGAATAGTGGAAAATGATGAAAGTAAATCCAATGAATCCTGAGTATATTCAGAACACATTACAAGCAAACCATCGACCCTTTTTTTTGCCAACATTTCTAAATGATTTTTGACTTTTTCAGGATCATTTTGTGTGTTACACAAAAATAAAGAATAACCTTGTCGATAGCAATGTTCTTCAACAGAATGGATTATTTCGGCAAAATACGGTGCTTCACTGGTTGTCACAATCATACCAATGGATTTGGTGGTATTGACTTTTAAACTGCGTGCCACAGCACTAGGGGAATAATTAAGTTGTTTAATTGCGGATAACACCGCTTCTTCCGTATCTTTTGCAACGAAACGGGTTTTATTAATTACGTGAGATACGGTTGTGGTGGACACACCAGCCATTTTTGCCACATCTTTAATTGTTGCCATATATTTAAATCCCTAAAAAATTTTTCCTATTATAAAGGTTTGTTGAGAATTTAGTCATCTTTATTGCAAATTTTTTATAAAAAGAAGTGATTTTTTCGTATTATTCTTGCTAGAATGTCTGCGTTATTTTTTTTATGAGGAGAACAAAATGAGCGATTTTGGTTATGCAATGATTATGGTTGTTTTTAGTATGTCTGTTGTCGTGGGGCTTGCACTTTCAATCTTTTAATCAAATCAACTTTTTATTATCACCGCAGTTTTGTTTCTACAAAGTGCGGTGATTTTTTTTCGGTGTTTTGCTTGCCCGTTTAAAATATGGTAAAACTAATGCCGTTTTATTCACAACATATATAGGAAGTTCTATGTCAAATTTACAAGCAATTATTGAAGCTGCATTTGAAAAACGTGCAGAAATTACACCAAAAACCGTTGATGCAGAAACGCGTGCGGCAATTGAAGAAGTGATCGAAGGATTAGATTCTGGAAAATATCGTGTAGCCGAAAAAATTGCTGGCGAATGGGTAACACATCAATGGTTAAAAAAAGCGGTATTGCTATCTTTCCGCATTAACGATAACCAAATCATTGACGGCGCAGAAACAAAATATTACGACAAAGTGGCATTAAAATTTGCGGATTACACTGAAGAACGTTTTACTGAAGAAGGTTTCCGTGTTGTGCCTTCTGCAACGGTGCGTAAAGGCGCATATATTTCTAAAAACTGCGTATTAATGCCATCTTATGTAAACATTGGTGCTTACGTTGGCGAAGGCACCATGGTAGATACTTGGGCGACGGTAGGTTCATGCGCACAAATTGGTAAAAACGTGCATTTATCGGGTGGTGTAGGCATCGGCGGCGTGTTAGAACCATTACAAGCTAACCCAACCATTATCGGCGATAACTGTTTTATTGGCGCGCGTTCAGAAGTGGTTGAGGGTGTTATCGTTGAAGATGGTTGTGTTATTTCAATGGGCGTATTCATTGGTCAATCAACCAAAATTTATGATCGTGAAACAGGCGAAATTCATTACGGCCGTGTACCAGCAGGTTCTGTGGTGGTATCAGGTAGCCTTCCATCAAAATGTGGAAAATATAGCCTATATTGTGCCGTGATCGTGAAAAAAGTGGATGCAAAAACTTTAGGAAAAGTGGGCATCAATGAATTATTACGTTCTATTGAAGAATAGTAAAAAATATAAAAAAAGACCGCACTTTTAAAGTGCGGTCTGAAAATCAAAAGAAATTAAGCAGCGAACGGATCACGTAAAATCATTGTTTCTACACGATCAGGGCCAGTTGAAAGAATATCAATAGGTACGCCAGTTACTTCTTCAATACGTTTAATATAGTTAATGCAGTTTTGTGGCAATTTATTTACATCTGTGATGCGGAAAGTATTTTCTTTCCAACCTGGTAATGTTTCATAAATTGGTTCTACACCTTCCCAATCTTTCGCCGCTAACGGTGCATATTCAACGATTTCGCCATTTGGCATTTTGTAAGCAACACAGATTTTTACTTCATCAAAACCATCTAATACGTCTAGTTTAGTCATACAGAAACCAGAAATAGAGTTAAGTTGGATTGCACGACGAATGGCGACGGCATCGAACCAACCGCAACGACGTGGACGGCCTGTTACCGCACCAAATTCGTTACCTTTACGTGCAATTTCAGCACCTACATCATCAAATAATTCAGTTGTGAATGGGCCACCACCTACACGAGTACAGTAAGCCTTAATGATACCAAGTACATAATCAAGATTACGCGGGCCAAAACCAGAGCCTGTTGCAACACCACCAGCCGTTGTGTTTGAGCTGGTTACATACGGATAAGTACCGTGGTCGATATCTAACATTGTCCCTTGTGCGCCTTCAAATAAAATATGTTCGCCATTTTTGCGCGCAGTATCAAGAATTGTAGTGATATCTGCCACCATACCTGTGATTACATCGGCAATTGCCATTACATCATCTAAGGTTTTTTGATAATCGACAGGTTCAACTTTGTAGTAGTTCACCAATTGGAAATTATAGTATTCAAGGATGTTTTTGAGTTTTTCGGCAAAGGCTTCTTTATTAAATAAATCGCCTACGCGTAAACCACGACGAGCTACTTTATCTTCATAAGCTGGGCCAATACCACGACCAGTTGTACCTATAGCTTTTTTGCCAAGGGCTGCTTCGCGTGCGTGATCCATTGCAACGTGATAAGGCAGAATCAAAGGACAAGCTTCTGAAATTAATAAACGTTCACGAACTTTAATACCTCGGCTTTCAAGTTCGCCCATTTCTTTCATTAATGCTTCAGGCGAAACCACAACGCCATTACCAATTAAGCAAGTTACGTTTGGATGTAACATACCAGATGGAATTAAACGTAATACGGTTTTTTCGCCATTGATAATAAGTGTGTGACCTGCGTTATGGCCGCCTTGATAACGAACTACGTATTTTACGCGATCCGTCAAAAGATCAACGATTTTTCCTTTACCTTCATCGCCCCATTGTGCGCCTAAGATAACAACGCTTTTTCCCATAATTTCCGCCTTTTATTCGGTTAAATTAGTCAAATGAACAGCCGTTTACTTTACTCTTTTTCGGCTTTAATCTCAATGATATAAAAGAAAAAGTGTGGTGATTTTTCACCGCACTTTAGGTTTAAATTTTATTCAAATAAGGATTTGTGTAACGAGCGTACAATTTCATCAGAATGTTCACTTTGTACTAACATACAAACATTGTTGGTACTTGCCCCATAACTAATCATTCGCACATTATAAGATTGAACAGTATCAAAAATACGTTTTGCCACACCTGAAGTGATATGCAGATCATTGCCAATTAATTTTTCACGTTCTGTCGCTTTTACACCATTTACTAAAGCCACTAATAAATTTGTTACACCAGCTGATGCAGAAAGCACAACTACGCGTGTATTGGGATCGGCAATGACAATTTTTGCACAAGCTGTCATCGCATTGTAGTTAGCAACAGATGTTCCGCCAAATTTGGCGACTGAGAGATGGGGCATAAGATACTCCTAGATGTTGTGTTTTTTTTAGAATAGTGGGTATAGAAATAACGATTTAGGCATTTTTTGTCAAATAAATTTTAATTAACAATAAATGAACGCATAAAAGAAAAAATAGGATTAGGAAAAATTTGGCTGTTGAGAAAGCCATATAAGTTGTTTAAATGAATAAAAAATAAGTGATATGCTTCATTAATAACCAAACAAACATAAAATTACTTTTTTTGTAAAAAAGTATTTGACGAGGATCATCAAAATTAGCATAATACGCCCCGCAAAGCCGATATGGTTAAGCAAATTAAGTGATGGCTACATAGCTCAGTTGGTTAGAGCACAACACTCATAATGTTGGGGTCGCAAGTTCGAATCTCGCTGTAGCCACCAAATTTGCGGGACTGGCGAAATTGGTAGACGCACCAGATTTAGGTTCTGGCGCCGAGAGGTGTGTGGGTTCAAGTCCCTCGTCCCGCACCATTTATCGCTTTGTAATTCAAATAGTCGTTGGGGTATCGCCAAGCGGTAAGGCACTGGGT